>QMWL02000006.1 GCA_003661605.2 archaeon | reverse complement strand
TTCTTCCCTCATCGTCTAGATCCTTCGGAGAAACCGCGAGATGAATTGGACGATCTCCAAAGTGGTGTTTGATTTCGCTGTAGAGGTTTATGTGGTTTACATTCGGATATCCGCAGGGCTGAGAGGGGTCTATGAGGAACACGATTACGCTAGGTAGGTGTTTCAAGGCAAGGATAGCTTGCAGCTCTATCCTGTTTCGTTCACTTAGTGGTCTATCTAGAAGCCCGGGTGTATCGATGATCTGGAAAGGCACCCCACGATGCTTTCCATGCCCTACGATAATCTCCTGTGTGGTAAAGGGGTAGCTTTCTACCCGCGGTTTTGCAGAGGAACATACACGGACCAGACTTGACTTACCAACGTTAGTGTATCCACTTACAACAATTGTGAACAATTCGGGATTTATGCTGGGTAACTTTCGAAGCTTCACCGAGGCTTCTCGTAGAAGGTCTAGTTCCCCTTCGATTTCTCCTAGGAGCGACGACACTCTTCCATAGAACGAGCGTAGAAACTGAAGGCGCTGGTTTACCTTCTGTGCACCACGTATCTTTGCACGGTACTCGTGGGCTAGTTTATCGACAACATCGGCACACCATTTAACCCGATACAACGCCTTTCGAAGAGCTGCTTCACCAACGAGTACATCCAACAATTCTCGATAAAAGGCGGGGATTCTCTCTATTCGAGGGTATGAGCGAACAATGCGTAGGAGACGATCGCACAGTATACTTCTGATTATCTCTATCCGTTTAAGATCAGAAGTCAAAGACCCACGTCCTGCGCGTCTTGCACGCCTAAATGCAAGATCAATCAGCTCTTCAGCGGTTGATGGTGTGGGTACGTTTTCAAACGGGTTCATTCGATAGTGAACACTGAACCATTTATTAGGGGAGCGTTGAGAGATGCTTGTGTCTCAGTATAGATGGCTAATGGGAGCAACGGCGGTGGGTATTGCGTGTAAAGAGGGGGTTGTACTTGCATCCGAGAAGAGGCTTGCTTATGGAACCTTCGTTGCTAGTAGGAACGTAATGAAGGTGTTTAAGATAAATGATCGGGTAGGAATGGCTTGTGCAGGGCTTATAGGAGATGTTCAGCTGTTACTTCGGGAGTTAAGGTACAATGTAAACCTGTATCAGTACATGTATGTACGGCGAATTCATCCGCGTTCTGTCGCACGGATATTATCCCTTCTTCTCCAATCACGACGCCTTTTCCCTATGATAGCACAGATAGTGATTGGAGGGATCGATGATGAGGGAAAGGCACGGGTGTATTCTCTCGATCCGCTAGGATCGGTAATCGAGGATAACTACACCGCGGTTGGCACAGGTACAGAAATCGCCATTGGAGTGGTTGAATCATACTACCGACCAGACATGAGTATAGACGAGGCAAAGGAGTTAGCAATCAGAGCTATTAAACGAGCGGTTTCCCGAGATGCAATGAGCGGCGATGGCATCGACATCATCATTATTACGAAAGAGGGTATACGAACCGAGAGCGTACCGTTAACGTCCACGTAGGTGGGCTATGGAATTTTCCAAAGAGGAGGTTCTTCAGCTTCTTAAGCAGCTTGTTTCAACACCAAGCCCGTCAGGTAAAGAGGCAGAGCTTGTGGATAGGGTAGAGAGTTGGTTGCAAAGCTGGGGGTGGGAGGTTAAGCGTATACCCACACCTGAATCTGGAGATAGTCTAGTTGCTCATTACATATTCGGAGACGGACCTCGTTTTATGCTACTTGGACATCTTGACACTGTAGAGCCTGTAAGTGGCTGGGATACAGACCCCTACAATCTGATGATAGATGGAGATCTAGCTTACGGTCTTGGAGCCTTAGACATGAAAGGAGGGCTAGCTGCTATGCTTACGGTAGCAAAGTACATCGCAGAACTTCGCGCGCGTCAGGGTGGTGTATGGTTGATTTTGACCACAGATGAAGAGCGATATTCACGAGGAGCCGATGCTATCGTTAGAACGAGAATTTTGACAGAGATCCGAGGCGGCATCTGTGCAGAACCTACCGACATGAAGTTGGTACTGGGAAGACGCGGTCGTGTTGTTTTTCGAATCGAGGTAGAAGGTCGTTCGGCGCATGCTACAACTCCCTCCAAAGGCGTGAATGCAATAGCTGAAGCAGCACGCGTCATCTTGGATCTGGAGGAGTATGCAGGAGAGGTTGCTAGGCGAGGAGGTTCCCTTTGCGTACTATCCGTTAGTTCGTACTCACCCTATTTATCCGTACCAGATCGCTGCGTGCTACGCGTTGATAGGCACCTAGGTGTAGAGGAATCTCGGGCAGTAGCAATCGAGGAGTTTCGTCGTCGCATAGCTAAGTTTCGTAAACGGGTATTGATCAGAGTTATGGTAGAGGATCGCCCTACACCATACATGGACGCTTACCGTGTAGATCCAAGTAATCCGGTTGTGAAAGCGGTTGTCTATGCCGCACGTCAAGTGCTAGGACGGGCGCCTCGACGGATTATTGGAGAGTCTGTTGCGGATGAGAACTACTTTGTTGTCCGAGCAGGGATTCCGATCGTTACACTAGGACCTATGGGGGGGAACGCGCATGCAGCTAACGAATATGTTCACGTACCAAGTCTTGTGGCCTGTGCACGAATTTATTACCTAGCGCTAGAGAAACTGCTCGCTTGACCGTAATGCAAACACTTGCGTATCCATCTGAGATAGCGGGCATCCTCAGAAAGCAGAAGTACCAATTAGTGGGTAGGCACTCTGCTGTCAAGAAATGTCATTGGCTGCACGAGATGCTTGTTAACCAACGACCTTGCTATAAGCAACAGTTCTATGGTATAAGAACGCACAGGTGCCTACAAATGAGCCCTGCAGTAGTGTTTTGCACTCAACGTTGTTTGCACTGTTGGCGAGTTCAACCACCCGACATTGGATTAGAATGGTCAGAATTGGGACCTGACGAGTGGGATCCTCCCGAACTGGTAGTCGAGGAGGCGATAAAGGCGCAGCGGCGCATTCTCACAGGATACAAAAAGCATCCAAAAGTGCCTGAGGCCCTTTGGCGGGAGGCATGGAATCCAAATCAGGCGGCCATTAGTTTATCAGGCGAGCCAACGCTATACCCGTATATCGGGGGACTTATCCGAGAGTTTCATCGAAGAGGCTTTACCACTTTCTTGGTGACTAATGGCACGCTACCTGAGAGGTTGGAAGCATTACCCGAACCTCCTACTCAACTATACATCTCCCTTACAGCACCTACAGAGGAGGCACATCGTGTACTTTGCAGACCTCTATTAAAAGACGCATGGAAGCGTATTTTGAGAACCATCGATTTAGCAAGAGAACGGTTTGATCGTGTAGTTTACCGCATTACCTTAATCCGGGGATGGAACGATAGGTATGCTGATGAGTACGCTAAACTAATCGAGAGAGGGCAGCCTCCATTCGTAGAGATAAAGGCGTACATGTTTGTCGGTTATTCGCAACGACGGCTCACCCTCGATGCAATGCCATTACATCGTCATGTTATGGAATTCGCTGAAGAGCTTGCAAAGAAAACAGGGTACCAATTATACGATGAGAACATTAGTAGCCGCGTGGCATTGCTGGTAAGTGGGGCTGTTAAACCACGAATACCCGGGCTTTGATAGAGGAAGTTCTGCGTAGCATAGAGGCAGGAAGGCGTGTTCTTCAGGAGCGTTTCGAAGTTAGACAGCAGTTAAAGGTGTTAGAGAGCAGCGCCCTCCAGCTGTCCTATCAAGCAGTTTCCGAGGCGCATCGAGGGAACTTAAGTGCGGCAGAGAAGCTGCTTCAAGAGAATCAGGGGATCATTCGCCAAATCCTTAGTCTGATAGAACGATTTCCAGACTTTGAACGAAGCGTGCGTACAGTGCTTCAGGAATATGCTGAGGCGGCCATCGTAGTAGCGTTTATGCGAAGAGAGAAGCTTCCTAGCCACGAGGCGCTGGGCATTCCCGTTATACCATACCTCTGCGCTTTAGGAGATGTAGTAGGGGAGTTACGCAGATATGCGCTTAACGCAGCTCTGCATAACAGACTAGATGATGCCTTTGCTGCTCTTCAGATCATGGAAAGCTTGTACGATGCGCTGCTCAGCTTGACTGCGATCTATGCACCAGAAGCAAGCACCCTTCGTCACAAGTGCGATGTAGCACGCCGATTAGTGGAAGACCTTAGGAGCGTACTTGTAAAACGAGGGTACGTTGCCTAAGCTCCCCATTAAGTGGATCTTGGAACGACTTGAGCGAGGAGAAGCGTACGATAAGGTATGGCGCGAGACTTCATCCTTAGCGGTGGGGAGAGGGTTGGGAGGTAGGATCTTTCAGGGAAAAGGAGCGCAAAACCCCGTCTTTGAGGTGGCTGAGAAACTGCGGCATATCTTACTCGATCTAGGTTTTCGCGAGTACGTTTTGCCGCTAATCGTTGATGAAACCGAGGTTTACAAACAGTATGGTCCTCAGGCTATGCTTATCTTGGATAGATGCTACTACTTAGGAACACTACCACGCCCCGAGATCGGATTAAGAAAGGAAAAGGTCGAAGAACTCTCAGCTCTCGGAGCACCTACCGATGAGCGGTCTTTGGAAGTGCTGCGTAACTTGCTACGTTCGTTTAAGCGAGGAGAAGTCATGGCAGAAGAATTACCGGAGCGGCTTGCTACAGCATGGGGGGTAAGTCCAGAGCTTGCAGCGCGCGCTATCGAAGCGATATTTCCTCGATACAGGAAGGTGCAGCCACAACCAACTTCGTTAATCCTACGGTCGCATCTTACATCATCGTGGTTCGGTTTCTTAGCAGAGGCACAGTACGTTCTTCCTCATCCTATCAAGGCGTTCTCGGTCGATCTCAGAGCCCGTAGGGAGCAGCGAGAAGATACGTCGCATCTGAGGGTTCACCGTGCAGCAAGCTTCGTGATTTTAGACGAGGAAGTGAGCTTAGATGATGGAATTAGAATAACTGAAGAGGTACTAAAACGTATTGGTGTTGAATCGGTCGAGTTTGTGAAGAAGGAGCCGACTTCTAAGTACTACGCTGAAGGGACTGAGTACGAGGTGATAGCGCGAAGCGAGAACCAACAACTTGAAGTAGCGAATCTGGGGATGTACAGCCCTGTTGCACTTGCACGCTATGGAATAGAATATCCTGTGTTTAACTGCGGTATAGGAATAGAGCGCATTGCCATGATTTTACAAAATGTTACCGATATCAGAAAGCTTGTTTACCCGTTTAGAATAGAAGTACCTTTGCTTTCCGACGAAGACATTGCAAGAGAGCTTGAATATGTAAGAACGCCTGAAACCACATGGGGGAAAGAGCTCGCGAAAACAATTCTTGAAGCAGCACGACAGCATGCAAACGATCCAAGTCCTTGCACCATCGTAGTATTTGATGGCGAAGTAGAGGGAGTAAGGCTACGTGTAGAGCTGTTTGAGGAGGAGGAAGGAAAGCGTCTTCTAGGTCCTGCAGCCTTTAACCAGATATATGTCTATCATCGTAGTGTATTAGCCATACCTGATAAGGGAATGGAGCATATACCGATCGTAGTCGAAGCTAGGCAGAAAGGTGTAAGGACGGGATATGTCTTCATGGAGGGCATAGCGCTGTGGGCGGCAGCTCTGGCAGAAGATGCGGTTAAGGGGAGACGATGTGCAGAACTTCGAATACGTATCGTAAAAAGCCTCAGCGATGTTAATATGCGTATAAGCGATGTTGCTAGGCGAGCGATCGCCTCGTGTGGTGGGAGAATCGATGTAAGGGGGCCTGCATTTGTAAACATCAGAATCTTGGTTGAGTAGAAGAGTTCAGCGGTTAATCCCCAAGGGTTGGATCAAGCTTGAACGGTTAGTTCGAATACAGCGGAAACTGACAAGCAAGGTACGCATTCAAGGTCCTCCACGTTGGCCTCCCCGTTTAGTTGCAGGAATAGACTTGGCTTATTCTGGTGGATTCACATTCGTAGCAATTGTTGTAGTAACGTATCCTGAGGGGAGGGTAGTTTCTGAGCTATGGGCTAAGCTTCCGGAGACATTTCCGTACATACCCACCTTCTTGTTTATGAGAGAGGGCCCTCCCATTCTCTATGCACTTACCAAGTTGCCAGTAGACCCTGACTTATTGCTGGTAAATGGACACGGTCTTCTTCATCCGAGGAGGATGGGTTTAGCTACGTACGTCGGAGTGGTTTCGGGCAAGCCTAGTGTGGGTGTTGCAGCGTCTTTACTAAGGGGATTTGTTGTAGGGGAGGACGGATTTGTTCGCGACAAGAAGACGGGAGAAGTTCTGGGAGCTGTGATTAAACGAGGAAAACGAGCAGCTTACGTTAGCCCGGGTCACCTTGTTACATTGGAAAGATGTATTGAAGTAGTACGCGTACTCACGGCGGAGGGTCGATGCATGCCGAAACCTATACTCTTGGCAGACCGACTATCGAAGGTTTACCGCCCACGCGGGCATTCGGCGTCTTTGCAGTCCTTCTTGAACTAGCAAGAAGGGGAGCTCACATTGCACCTGTTGAAGTAAGTGAGAGAGAGCTTGGTGTCGCCATTGGTAAATCTCAACAAACAGCGTCTAGACTACTACGGCTCTTAGAGAAGCAAAAACTGGTGGAAAGAGTACGTAAGGGGGTGCGTAGCTTAGTATGGCTCACCGATGAGGGAGTCGCAGTGTTGGTTGGATGTTGTTATGAATTACACCGAGTGCTTGGCGAACCGGTACTACTGCATTTCAAAGGAACTGTAACGACAGGTGTAGGGGAAGGGGTCTACTACATGCAACACCCGAGATACGCACAAGCTTTCGAGAATGTACTCGGGTTCAGACCCTATCCAGGCACTCTAAATCTAAAGCTACGGTCATGGTCTGAGGTAGCAAGACTTCACGCTTTGAGAAAAGTCGGTGGGTTTACAGTACCAGGGTTTGTCGATGATAGGAGAAGCTATGGCGCTGTTTTCGTGTTTCCAGCGAGGATAGCGGGTCGGATAACTGGCGCTGCGATTATGCCAGAAAGAAGTCGATACAGAGACGTACTAGAGGTTATTGCCCCGGTGTGTCTAAGAGAAGAGTTGGGACTGCGGGATGGGGATGAGGTTGAAGTCGTTGTCTCGATACCGCCTATTATCCAGGAAAGAGTGGTAATAACACGGTTGCGCGAGCGGTGTGAGAGGTACATACGCAAATGTGAGCATGTTTTACGTACGATGAAAGTACTGAAGAATGGGAAGACATCGCGTGTGATCAAACTGGCACACGACTATTTCAAAGATGCGGTTTATTATCTGGAAAAAGGTGATGTAGGAACAAGCTTAGCTTGTATATCGTACGCAGAAGGGCTTCTCGACGGGTTGCGTTTAATGGGCTATGCATCATTCACATGGGAATGAAAGACGCTCGTGTAGTGCTTGCATCAGGTGTTTTCGACTTACTGCATGCGGGGCATGTAGCGTTCCTTAGAGAAGCAAAGCGGATCGCGGGAGAAGGGGGGCGATTGGTGGTGGTTGTTGCAAGCGACCGAGTTGTTAGGAACCGTAAGGGAAGAAGCCCGGTTTTACCTCAGGATCAGCGAATAATGATTGTAAAGGCTATCAGATACGTAGACGAGGTGATTGCAGGGACACCGGATCTGGATATATGTGACATCTTAAGGCGTGTACGACCGGATATTGTAGTTCTTGGGTATGACCAGACATGGCTCCGCAAGCTGGTTGAGGAGGCTGCAAAAGAAGCAAGGCTGTCGATAAGTATCGTTCAACTACCTCGATTTCCTGTGAAACCGGGAAGCTCTACCGAGGTAAGGCGGCGCCTTCTGGAGAAGTCGTAGCCATTCCTCCTCTGTAAAGTGAAGGTCCCCTGTAACTATCAGGGTGTGAGGTGCTGGAGGGAACTCGCCCTTCTCTAGTTCATAAATAGGAGCAGCTACCACTACTGCATCGGGAAATCCTGCGCGAATAACCGCTACCGAGGGTTGGTCTCTACTATAGACTTGAGGAAGATGCTCGTGTATGTATCGTGCTGCGTAGTTCACAGTAACTCCCTCTGCACGTTTAGCATCGTATTCTAGAAGGGTAAGGGTATGAAGTCCTCTCTTCAGGTTTTCTAAGATTCGATCAGCGGGGGAGCGTATTTTTCGCTCCATGGCTTCAAGCGGTATCGTAACCGTAGGGCCGAATTTGTAGATATGAAGACCGCTCAGGCTTATTGCAGCCGTATGAATTGAAACACCGTTTACGACGTCCACTGGTATGCCTTTCTGGAGCGCCATTTGTATTAGAGAAAGGTGTGTTGTTGCAATTAGAGGATCGCCAGGAACAAGTATGCAGACGTTATGCGTACGGGCTTGTTCAATAATGTCAGCAGCACGATCCTCGAGATCGTATCTGCTTCCGATCGTGATCGAGCGGTCTAAAAGCGCCGAAATCTGCTTAATGTACGCCTCAGGTAATACACTGGTATAGGCATCGAGAATCACGATATCCGCTTGTTTAGCAAGATTCAGTCCTCGCAAGGTAATTCCATCTGGATCACCGAGACCGAGTCCCACAAGCAGCAGCATACTTGGCAGATCTCCAGCAGCTAAAGAACTCAACCCGCAAAGGTTAAAGCACTACCAGAGCCGCATCAGATGGAGCGCCGGTCGTCTAGCCTGGTCTAGGACATCGGCCTGCCGCGCCGAAAACCCGGGTTCGAATCCCGGCCGGCGCACCACCTCTAGAGAGCTTCGATGAAGCATGTTGTAAGGCTATGAAATGATACCAGCGCTTATCTCTAGTAGCGTAAGCAAGCGTGCAACTATTGTAGCTGCTTTAGCGGGGTGAGGATACACGCGTACTACTTCATCAGCAAGCTCGTAGGTAGTTGGATCGAAGTCAAGTGCCTGAAAGCCGCCTACAACATATGTAGGAGGAGGATGTTGAAGTGCGTACTTTGCTATGAGAGATAGTGGGCGTGCTTCTCCCTTTTCAGATAGAAGAACCACAATGGTAGGGTGTAGTTGCGCGATAAGCTGCTCAAGGCTCATAGGTTGCAGGGTCATTAAGGGGTGGTCTGCGCTTGGAGGAACTTTTCCGAACTTATACAGTTGATGAAGCAGACCTATGAAACGATTGTAGTTGGGAGGAAAGCGGATACTGGGGTCAAGAGCAATAACGTGGTTATCGCGCGTGTGTACGAATACACAGAGAGACCTATTGCGGAACAGTGGCGAGTCGGTCAGTAGATGAAGACACGCATGAACAATATCAGGTCGTCCTCGCTTCTGGTAATCAGCCAAGCGTAGCATAGCGCTGTGATGCAAAGAGGCATCAAGTATCACTTCATGCGGCTCTAAACGGAACCGATGCGCTGAAGCGGCTACGGAGGGGTGCTCTAAGATCTCTTCGGGAACGCGTTCGATAGCAGACTCAGCTAGTACGAGGTACGCCTTAAACGGCATCAATTGTGCTCTATGTAGTGGGTAAAAGACATTGGATTCGTCGACGGAAACGTCGCGCTTTTACTAAGCTACTTAAGATTGCAAAAAAACTTGAGAAGGGTGGGATTTCTACTAGTGAAGAAGAGCGATTAATTGATCAAATTGCAGAAGTCCTAAAGAAAGATCACCCCCCAAAACCTCTGACTATACGGCTATTCATCTGCAAACGCTGTAGGAGTTTCCTTAGACCGGGTGTGAACGCGCGCGTCCGTATTCGGTCACGCCGACGACCGCATCTTGTGATAACGTGTCTGACGTGTGGTCAGATTCGAAGGATTGTTTATAAGCCACCTCGTCCTCCGACGAAGCGGTCCATTGGCAACGTATATGGTACCCGCAGACAAGCTGATCAAACGGTTAGCAGAGTATCTAAAGAAGAATAACATAGTAACACCGCCGCAGTGGGCACTTTATGTTAAGACGGGAGTAAGCAAGAGGAGGCCTCCTCAGGACCCGGATTGGTGGTACGTTCGATGTGCGTCGATTCTGAGAAAGTTGTACATACACGGTCCGATGAGCGTTAAGGATCTTAGGCGAGAGTATGGAGGAAGACGCCGCGTGCGTACGAAACCTCCTCACTCGTGGCCAGGTAGTGGTGCTATTGTGAGGAAGGCGTTGCAGCAGCTTGAGGCAGCTGGTCTTGTTCAAAAGGTGCCATTAAAAGGGCGCATACTAACACCTGAGGGGACATCCCTACTTGACCGTATTGCTAAGGAGATAATGAAGGAGGAGGGTACCCCAGAGTGGCTGCCTTGAGTAGCTACTACGATTACGATGCGGAGCTTGAGGCACTGAAGCGACGGCGTATGCTGGAATTGCAGAAAATGCTGGAGGAGCAGCAACGGCGTCAACGAGAGGAAATGCAGAAACAGAGTATACTACGCGTCTTACTAACACCAGAAGCACGGCAACGACTCACTAATGTTAGACTAGCGCATCCAGAGATAGCAGCCTATGTAGAGAACCTTCTCATCGCTTACGCACAAGCGGGAAGGCTTCGCATTCCTGTAGATGATGATACTCTGAAGCAAATACTGGTGAAGGTCAGGGCAATGTTCAAACGTAAATCAGGCATCCGCATACGGCGACTGTAGCCATGACGAGTAGAAAGCGACGAGGTATGAAGAAACGGCTCTTGGCGGCATTAAAGCGAAACCAACCAGTACCCATGTGGGTGATTGCGAAGACTAAGGGTAAAGTACGGTTCAACCCGAAGCGGAGACATTGGCGGACGTCGAAGCTGAAACCTTAGAGATACCGCCAGAGGATATTGTAGAGGAGAGATACTACACTGTACCATTACGTAGCGTTAGGTACAGACCCAGAAAGAAACGTGCGGCGGTAGCGGTCAGGAAAATCGTCCAATTTATAGTTCGCCATATGAAGCCGAAAAATGAAGAGGGTGAGATTGATCCACGATTGGTGAAAATTCATCCTCGATTAAACGAATTGATATGGCGACGCGGTATAGAGAAACCGCCTCTAAAGGTACGTGTTCGTGCAGTTCGAACACGAGAAGGAACGATCTGGCTGTTTCCTGCATAACGCTTGGTAATTGAATACCTAGACCTGTTTGGCGTACCGCACATTGGGGTCTATGTGCATGCGTGTGATCGCTATGCGTTGATACCTCCGCGTGTGCCTAGGAAGAAGATACAGCTAATCGAGAAGGTACTCGGAGTAAAGACCTACACTGTGGATTTTCTCGACTCACGATTGGTCGGGGTATTCTGCGCGGGAAACTCGCATGGAATAGTACTTCCGTGGTTTTCGGATCCAGAGGGAGTGGAAAAGCTGAAACAAGAACTGGATGTTGAAATTGAAGTTCTTGAACTTAAACGAACTGCTTGGGGAAACATGGTAGCTGTTAACGACAAAGGTGGCATTGTTGACCCACGAATCCCCCGCAGAGTTATGAAGCGGCTTGAAGATCTCTTTCAGGTAGAGTTGGAGAAAATGGAAGTTGCGGCATATGCTGTTGTAGGTTCTGTAGTGGCGGTAACGAACATTGGAGGGATTGTTCACCCGATGGTAACAGAGGAGCAGCTAGAGATGCTACAGAGCATTCTAAAAGTGGATGTGTATCCGGGTACGGTTAACGGAGGAGTGCCCTTCGTCAGATCTGGAATTGTGGCTAACTCCAGAGGAGCGGTTGTAGGGACTTCGACTACAGGACCAGAGCTACTTATTATCGGACAGTCGCTTAAGGTCGCATAACGCTACTGATATATTACGCGGTTTTGTCGCTAAAGTGAGTGGGTCAATTCGACGTGAAGAGTTAGAGGCGCAAATTGCTCAAGGCTACCAACGCCTCCGTCAGCTACAGGAAGTGGGTGAAGCACTACAGCAGCATATCGTGAGCATTACGGCTGCGATAGCTTCGATCGAAAGCGTCTGTACGGTACTGCCTCTACTTAAAGCGGGGGAACACGAGGTGCTGTTCTCATTAGGATCAGGGGTTATGCTCAGGCAGAAAGTACCTCAAGTGGATAAGGTGATCATAGCTATAGGCGCAGGATATGCGGTTGGTACGGACCCAGATACCGCAAAAACGATACTGCTCAAGCGGCGCCAGAACCTTGAGAGAAGTATGCAGCAAGCCCATCAGGTGCTTGCTGCGGTTTCGAGGGAAGCAGACGCGCTATCAACGCAACTTCGAGCGCTGATCGATCAACTACAGCAGAAAGGTGGTTCAAGTGGTTCTTGAAAATCTACGGCGAACATTATCAGGATTCGTACAGCGGTTAAGTGAGGTAGAGTTAGATGAGCGAAAGCTACGTCCGGTTTTAGACGAACTACTACTATCCCTGGTAGCTAATGATGTCGCGTTAGAGGTAGCGGAAGCTTTGTGTAATCAGGTTCTTCAAGAGCTCGTGGGATGTCGCGTAGGACGGTTCGAAAAAAGGAAGCCTATCGTTAAGCAAGCGCTCTTATCAGCAATTCTTCAGCTACTTGAGATAGGCGGGCGTTTTGATTTACTAGGGTATGTGCGCAATGCAGAGAAACCAGTTAAGATGGTATTTGTGGGAGTGAACGGAACAGGCAAAACGACCACTATTGCTAAGGTTGGTTATCTACTTCAACAAAGTGGTTTCAAAGTAGTCTTCGCTGCCAGCGACACCTTTAGGGCTGGCGCTATTGAACAGCTTAAGGAGCATGGACACCGGCTAGGAATCCGAGTTATTTCAGGAAGATACGGAGCAGATCCAGCATCCGTTGCTTATGATGCGGTTGAACACGCTAGAGCAAGGCGGTTGGATGCCGTCCTTGTTGATACATCTGGTCGTATTCACACAAAGCACAACCTTATGGAAGAAATGAAGAAAATCGTCCGTGTTATAGATGCAGATCTCGTTATATTCGTAGGAGACGCGCTTACTGGCAATGATGCTGTTGAACAGGCGCGAGAGTTCCACAAATACGTAGGGATCACCGGTTCAATTTTAACAAAATTTGATGCAGATGCGAAAGGAGGTGCTGTGATTTCAGTTGCTTACATTACACGTCGCCCCATACTATTTCTGGGTGTAGGTCAGCGATACGAAGACTTACAGCCTTTTGATCCGAAGACTTTTGTCGCGCAAATAGCCGCAGGTTTGTGAGCGTGATCCCTGAAGTACCACGAATAGGAGCAAGCAACCTTCTGAGTCTAAAGGACCTAACGTGCGGAGAAGTTGCACATCTGATTAAGTTTGCAGCATGGGTCAAGGCGCACCGTTACGACTCTAGACTAGCTAGCGTTCTACAAGGTCGCTCTATCGCACTCATCTTCGAGAAGCCATCTACAAGAACACGGGTTTCGTTTGAAGTAGCTATTAGGGAGTTAGGCGGTCATCCTCTGTTTCTGAGCAAGAGCGAGCTGCAATTAGCGCGAGGAGAACCAGTAGCAGATACAGCGCGAGTGTTGTCCAGGTATGTTCATGGCATTGTAGCGCGCGTTTACCGACATGAGACCTTGGAGGAGCTTGCCCGGTATTCGACGATACCCGTGATCAACGCACTATCAGATAAGTATCATCCCTGTCAAATACTAGGAGACCTTCTGACCATCTACGAGAAGTTTGGCAAATGGAGAGGAGTGAAGGTTGCTTGGGTTGGTGACGGCAACAATGTTTGCAATAGTCTTCTCATAGGATGTGCAAAGGTAGGGTGTGACATTTGGGTTGCAACACCTAGACAGTACAGACCGCATAAAGAAGCGATTCGTGCTGCTCAAGCTGCTTCTCAGGAAACAGGAGCTAGGGTCGTTTTAACCGAGGATCCTGAAGAAGCAGTAAGAGACGCTGATGTCGTTTACACGGATGTGTTTGTGTCCATGGGAATGGAGGAGGAGAGAGAGGAGCGCTTACGCACGTTTATGCCACGCTATCAGGTTACTCAAAAACTGGTCTCCCTAGCCAGACCGAGCTTTGTTTTCATGCACTGTCTTCCAGCTCACCGAGGGGAGGAAGTGGAGTCGGAGATTATAGATGGACCGCACTCTATTGTCTGGGACCAGGCAGAGAACAGGCTGCATGCGCAGAAAGCCTTGCTAATCGCGCTCTTTGCACGATAAGAAATTCACAGTCATCGTCTGCTCTCGAGTAGATCCCGCTTCGAGAAACATAGTGTCACATTTTCTTCAGAGGATAGAAGCGCGTAGAGTCTCGGATGCGGTGCTAAAATGGGAGGATGTGCTCATTGTGTTTACGGATTATGATACTGTACAGATCGATGAGGACCCCAGATTATGTGACATGCACCCGCAAGCATTTATCGTAGCGTCACGGCATAAAAGCGAATCTGGACTTCCTTGTCTTACGGTACATACCCCTGGTAATTTGACAGATCAGACCTATGGCGGAAAGCCTCGGAAAGTTTGCCTAGCGTGGCCTTGCATGATAAAGGCGTTATTGAAAGCAGTAGTAGAGGAAGCAAGTACTGCTCTACGGGAGTACAGAGTTTCGCTTGAGGCAACGCATCACGGACCTACCGAGCTTTCGTCACCAGTAGTGTTTATCGAGATAGGAAGCACCGAGAGACAGTGGGTTGACGGGAATGCTGGAGCGGTATGGGCGCGCGTTTTGGAGAAAGTGCTTGAGCGCGGTCCTCCAGCTTGCGTCCCTGCAGTTGGTTTAGGTGGTACGCACTATGCACCGAAGTTTACAAACCTTACACTTTCGACTAATCTGGGATTCGGACACATCATTCCCAGAACTGTATGTGAACGATTGGACTTTGAAATTCTTTATCAAGCAGTAGAGCGAACTTTAGGTAATGGTGTTCGTCTTGTGATAGATAAGAAAGGAGTTCGAGGCGTTATTCGAAGGCGGTTAATAGCGTGGGCTGAGCAGCAAGGAATGACGGTAGAGGTTAAGTAGTTGAGGGATAGCCTCGCTAGTCTTGGGACTGCTATCGACTCTCCGTGACATATCACGTGCCTTACATCTAGCGAGAAAGCCGGACAAGGGAGAGCTTTGGCAAATGCTGAAAATCTGCTTGCTTGCCTTCGGAATCACGGGATCGGTCGGTTTCGTTATCCACCTAATAATGTCGTATTGGCTACTAAGTTGAGCCAAGAAGGAGAACAACCAGCGTTAAGAAAGCGCCGGCTTGCATTCTTTGCTGTAAGTACGATCGCAGGACGTGAAAAGAGTGTTGTGGAAGAAATTGCTCGACGAGCTAGAGCGCAGAACTTACCAATAGCTTCAGTGTTTTTCGTACGAGACATTCGCGGATACGTGTTCGTTGAAGCGCCTAGCCCACATTACGTAGATCAAGTCGTTTACAGAGTACGTCATGTACGCAGACGAATACGAGGACTCATCGACATCGATTACGTTACGAAACTCGTCGTTCCTAGGAAGGAAGAGATTCGTGCAGGTGATATCGTTGAGATCTGTAGCGGTGTGTTTGAAGGAATGCGGGGTCGGGTAAGGAGCGTTTTCGTAGATAAAGGGGAAATCGAGGTTGAGTTACTGGACGTAGAGCATCCGCTTCCTGTACGAATTAGAGCGTCAAACGTAAGAGTGGTAGAAAGAGGTGAAGCTGCGAGATGAGTGAGAGCATTAAGATCGAGAAGGTTAGGGAGGTTAGCGTACTGGTCGAGGGAGGAAAAGCGACTCCAGGACCTCCACTAGGACCCGCCTTAGGCCCATTAGGTATACCAATTGGTAAGGTTGTTGCTGAGATAAACAAACTAACCCAACAATACCAGGGTATGAAGGTACCTGTGCGAATTAGAGTAAATATCGAGACGAAGGAGTATAGCATTGAAGTAGGCTCTCCGCCAACGTCAGCACTTATCCTCCGAGAGTTGGGTGCAGAGAAAGGTTCCTCTGCTGCAGGTCACGATTTCATTGGAAACTTGTCAATGGAGCAAGTTGTGAAAATTGCGAAAATGAAAGCAGAGGCATTAGGGAGGAAGAATGTGAAAGCAATAGCGAAGGAGGTTCTTGGCACGTGCGTGAGCATAGGAGTTTTGGTGGAGGGAAAGCATCCGAAAGAAGTCATAAGAGAAGTCAGCGAAGGTAAGTGGGATAACTTGTTTGGTAAAGGGTAAATAGAGGAAATTCACGCGCAACTCCTTGTCTCTTAGGGAGATAGGGGCAGCACTACGAGAAGCTCTCAGGGAGGCTAAGCGAGTTTCAAAGCCACGACGGTTCACGCAGAGCGTTGAACTGATTATAGCGCTTCGAGACATCGATGTCCGTAAGCCAGAGAATAGGTTCACTCAAGTACTACCGCTTCCTTATAAAGTGGGTAAAGGAGCTACAATAGGCGTTTTTGCCTCAGGAGACCTGTATGTGAGGGCAAAGGAGCTGGGAGCTGAGCTTATTGTATCGAAAGAGGAGTTAGAGCGCATTGGCCATAGCAAAAAGGAAGCAAGAAAGTTAGCAAAAGCTTGCGACTTTTATCTTGCAGAAGGACCGCTCATGCCCCTCGTTGCTCGAACATTAGGGCGGTTTTTGGGTCCACGGGGGCGTATGCCTCAACCAGTAACTGCCTCAACAAACCTGAACGAGGTATTTGACCGATTACGTAGATCTGTACTCATCAGGTTAAAGGACCAGCCTCAAATTCAGGTGCGGATCGGTAAAGAGGGTCAACCAGAGGATGAGATCATTGAAAATGCATTAACCGTCCTTGAATTCTTAGCCGACAAACTTCCAAGAGGATTGAAGAACATAGAGCGAATGTACGTCAAGCTAACTCAGGGTCCTGCAGTACAGGTACGATGGAAGCGGTAGCGATGAGTAAGAAGATCAGCCCGGCTCTGCAGAGAAAGCAGCAGATTGTTAGAATGTTGATTGAATCCTTGAAGGATTACAAGAATATTCTTCTACTGGGCTTCGAAGGCGTTACAAGCGCTCAGTTTAGACGATTCAGAGAGCTGGCTAGAGGTCGTGCTTACGTAAAAGTTGCAAAGAATACCTTAATCTATCGCGCATTAAAAGAACTCTTTCCGGACGATATTGTACAAAAAGCTAAGATTGTTCTTAAAGGACAAACGGCAGTAGTAGCCACCAATGAAAATCCGTTCGCCGTCCTACGCTTGATTGAAGAGACGAAAGAAAAGGGGTTCTTGAGAGCAGGTATGAGAAGTCCTGTTGAGATCACAATTCCGGCAGGGAACACTGGGCTGCCACCTGGACCAGATATTGCATTATTTGCAGAACTAGGGATACCAACGAGAATTATATCGGGCACGATCTGGGTAGTTGGTGAGCATACGATAGTAAAACCAGGTGAGGAAGTGACCCATACACTCGCTGAGCTTTTGATGCGACTTGGAGTTAAGCCGCTTGAGAAGAGGTTCTCGGTTAAGGGAGGTATAGTTGATAACGTCTTCATACCAGGAGATTTACTCGGTAAGAAGCCGGAGGAGTACTGCGAAGACTTGCGGGCTGCTGCTGAAAATGCGCTACGGCTAGCTTACGGTATCAAGTATGTGGTGCCGCAGATCGTACCCTTGCTCCTACAGGAGGCATTGTCGGACGCGCTACGTCTTGCGTATGGGATATCTTATCCAGCTCCGCAAGTGCTGCCAATGTTGTTACAAAAAGCGATGCAGCATGCGTTGGCGCTCAAGCAGCGAGTAGAGGGGAAAGAGCAGCAAAAAAGTTGAAAAGTGGGTTAAACGCGCTTCAACGCGATGGAGTACATATACGCAGCACTACTCCTTCACGCGGCGGGTCAGCCAATTACTGAAGAAAACCTCAAACGTGTTATTGAAGCAGCTAATCTAACACCAGATGAAGCTAAGATCAAAACGCTAGTGTCCGCGCTTGAAGGTGTTGATATTGGAGAGGTTTTAAAGAACGTTACTCTAGTACCCACAGCACCTGCCGCACCCGCTGCAGCTCAACCAGCAGCAGAGGAGGCAGCACCAGCTAAGGAAGAGGAAAAGAAAGAAGAGGAGAAGAAAGAAGAGGAAGAAGCTCTGTCAGGACTCGCTGCACTGTTCGGCTAGGCTTAACAGTACGCAGAGAAGTGCGGTGTGAAAAGCCTCGAGCTTTCGTTTCTTAGGGAGCGGGGTTTCACACGGAGACAGTGCAAGAAGTGTGGGGAGGTCTTTTGGACGCTTGATCCCGACAGGGAAATATGCGGAGAGGCACCTTGTGTACCGCTTGAATTTGTAGGAAAGCCTCCAGCACCTTCAAAGAGTCTCGATGAGATACGTGAAGCATTTCTATCCTTCTTTGAAGAGAAGGGACACACACGTATCGCACCATTCCCCACAGTTGCGCGTTGGCGTGAGGACGTGTTCTTTACACATGCTAGCATCATAAATTTTCAACCATACGTTACAGAGGGAGTAGCAGAACCTCCTGCAAACCCGCTAGTAATATCCCAACCCTGCTTACGGTTTGTTGACATAGAGGATGTAGGTGCTACTGCAGGGAGGCATCTAACTGCGTTCGAAATGGGTGGACATCATGCCTTTAACAAACCAGATAGGTACGTTTATTGGGAATACGAGACACTAGCATACCATCATGAATTTGTGACAAGAAAGTTGGGGATTCCCGAAGAGGAGGTGATATATAAGGAGGGATTTTGGTCAGGTGGAGGGAACGCTGGCCCTGATGTAGAGAGCATCGTGAGGGGGCTGGAAGTAGCTACGCTTGTATTTATGCAGTATAAAGTATTAGATGGTAAGTTTGTAGAATTACCTGTTAAGACTGTAGATACGGGATATGGAATGGAGCGTTTTACATGGCTTTTATCCGGAAAGCCATCAGCATTTCCCGCGATATACGGTTCTTTCTACAATAAGCTTTTGAATATCTTACAAATAAAGGAGCCAAAAGATTCAATCTTCGTGGAAGCGCTAAAGCTATCCTCAATACTTAGCAAAGACAAGCTGGGTAAGAGGGAAGGTTACCTTGTGATTGCACGTCAGCTAGGTGTATCAGTTGACACAATCATTCAGCTTCTTCGCCCTATGGAGTTAGCGTGGATCGTTATAGATCACACTAAGAGTCTGCTTTTCCTTCTCACGGAAGGTATACTTCCATCAAATGCAGGTCGCGGATATGTTACAAGGCTGCTAGTAAGGCGTATTCTACGAGCCCTTGACGAATTAGGAGTACCAGATGTGTTTTTTGAAATATTAGAGTTCCAAGGGGAGTTTTGGAAGTCGCTATTAGGTTGGGATTCGCGAGTGAGAGACCGCGTGCTGGAATGTCTGAAGATTGAGAAGGATAAGTATGAGGAACTGAAGAAGAGGGGGACGAAAATCATCGCAAAGCTAGCGAAACGCGTGGCGTCAGGCAGACCTATCACGAAAGATGACTTCGTCAGGCTATACGAGTCTCATGGGCTTGTACCTGAATTTGTAGCACATGAGTTAGCGAGGTATAATATAAAGGTAGCACCACCAGAAGACATCCACAGCCTTCTCGCATCGCGTCACCTAGAGGCTAAACCTAGTGAGAGACGACCAGCGCCACCACTTGATACAACCAAGTATCCGAAGACACGACTGCTTTTCTACGAAGACCCAGACCTACTGGAGTTCGAAGCGCGTGTGGTTGCGGTTGGCGATCGATGGGTGGTTCTCGATCAAACTGCATTTTACGCTGAGAAGGGAGGGCAAGCATCTGATACAGGAGTACTTCGATACGAGAACCGCAGCGTGCATATACGTCATGTTGAGGATTTTGATGGTGTGCTTGTTCACTGGACAGATGAAGCACCACCCTTTAAGGAGGGAGGCTTCGTAGTAGGGTGTGTAGATGGTGAGCGAAGAATGGCGCTTAGAAGACATCACACCGCAACCCACTTGCTTCTCGGCGTACTTCGCCAGATCCTAGGTGACCATGTGTGGCAAATGGGTGCGAGGAAGGAGCCAGAGTACGCGCATCTAGATGTAAGCCACTATAGGCGTATTACACCAGAAGAAATCAGTTTGATCGAGGAAACAGTTAATGAGTTAATTCTTAGGAACATACCAGTTCGGATATATATTATGGATCGATATACTGCCCAGATGAAGTATGGAACTAGAATATTTCAAGGAGGAGCGCCACCAGGGAGAGATCTGCGGATTGTCGAGGTAGAGGGCGTGGATGTTGAAGCGTGCGGGGGGTTACACGTAACGTCCACCGGTCAGATAGGCTTCTTTCGCATCGAGAGGGTCGAGCGCATTCAAGAGAACGTGGTGCGCTTTATTTTCAGAGCAGGACTGCCAGCAGTAAAGCTC
>QMWL02000005.1 GCA_003661605.2 archaeon | reverse complement strand
TCTCCTGATGGAATCGAGCTAATCGACCTGTACACTGGAGAACCTCGCACAATAGAGTTTCTAACAACAAACCTGAGCCCGGAGGCGATAACCCGTGGGGGGTTCCCTCACTTCATGATGAAGGAAATCTTCGAACAAGTCGATTCGGTGCGACGCGCGTTACTTGTTCAGAAACCCTACTTACGAAAGATGGCTACAACCCTCCTTGAGGCAGATCATATCTTTCTCGTAGCCTGTGGAACCTCCTACCACGCCGCGCTTGCTATCTCCTACTACCTCGCAAAGCTCGCAGGTATCAAAGCTACAGCGGTAATCGCATCCGAGTTTCAAGACCACTATGGAGCAGTTGTCGATGAGCGAACGCTTCTGCTTGCTGTTTCTCAATCCGGAGAAACCGCTGACGTACTTCGGGCGGTCCGTTATGCTAAGGAGCGCAACGCTCGAATCGCTGCGATCGTCAACGTCATGGGGTCTTCCCTCACACGCCTCTCAGATATCTACATAGGGCAAAACTCGGGTCCTGAGATTGGCGTCGCAGCAACCAAAACCTACACCGCACAGCTAACCGTCGGTCTTCAGCTCGCTCTCGAAGCAGCTCGTATAGCCTCTAACAAAACATACAACCAGCTACGCGCACGTCTTCGGCGGATTCCTCAAGTCGTTCAAAGGGTCCTCGATACCACAAACGCACTTGCAAAGAAACTTGCCTCCATCCTCAAAGACAAGACTAGTGTCTGCTTTCTTGGACGAGGTCTCAGCCACGCTACTGCTCTGGAAGGGCGCCTCAAGTTCCTCGAAATCTGCTACATACCTGCTATCGCATACCCTGCTGGTGAAAGCAAGCATGGCTTCATCGCAGTAGTAGAATCTGGCTACCCCGTAATCTTCGTAGTTGATGATGAGGAACGCCCCTACCAACTAACATTGAGCAACATGGAGGAGATGGAGGCTCGTGGCGCCTTCATCGCCGCTGTCGTCACTAAGCACCGTGTAGAGGAGGTAAAACACCTCGCAAAGTTCCTCATCCCAGTACCCGACCCGGGACATCCACTTCTAACCCCCATCACACACATAATCCCCCTACAGCTTCTCGCCTATCACGCATCGGTTCTTTTAGGCTACAACCCCGATAAGCCTCGCAACCTGGCCAAGTCGGTTACCGTAGTTTAAGGTATATTACTCACACTCTTTACCCACGCTGTATGAGCCTCGAACCAGAGGCAAAAATACGGGTAGAAATAGAGTGGGGAGAGCAAAGGATAACCTTCACCGCTACTTCTGCCAAAGAAGCAATCGGGAAATTGTACACGCTCGCGGAGGGAATAATTCCCCACCTCGTCACGTCCTTCCGCCTCATCTATCACCCCGATCTCGCAGCCCTCGCGGAGCGACTATACCCCTTCCTAACTATCACTAGCGATGGCGCCATTGTTCTAAAAGACCCTGCACGAAACCTACCTGCCTTCGATAAAATCTTACTATGTCTCACCGCTGCGCTCATCCGTAACCGTGTAATGCCTGATAAACCTCCCCACCTCCTGGTTAAAGAACTACCCTTTGTCACCGGTGCTGCTGCTCGCACAGTTACCAATCAGATACCTAAGATCGTCCGAGAAGGATATGCAGACCGTTTACGCGGCGAACGACGCGAAACCTTCCTCCGTATAACCGACAAAGGTCTCTACTATGTCGAGCACCAAATCCTACCAGGTCTCGAACGCCGAGCTAGCCGGTAGAGCGCCGCCTATACACGAAACTACGAGGTCTCCCCTCGCGAACAAGAACCCCCTCCCGCACCAAATCGAGAAGTGCATGAGCAACCGCTGTCCGATCGTAAGTATACCCTTTAACACGCAACCGCTCCCAAACTTCTCCTAGGTTTCTCTCTTGATCGAAGAACCCCTCCTCGACGAGCTCAAGAATTAGATCCCTACACGTCCCTCTTCGGCGTCCTGCTACACGCGTACTCACCGTTGGTGGTGCCGGAGGTGTCGCCGCTACTGCTGACCGTGCTGCTGCAATAACCCGATGCACCGCCTTCTCCAGCATTTCAAGATCTGATGTAACAATCTCTACTTCAACGTCCCCAACCTTAAGACGCACTCGTACCTGCTGTTCAGGCGTCATTGCTCCCTGAGGATAATTTGTTGTTGAATTGCGCAAGATGAACACCAACATTTATTAACCCTCCACTGCATAGGCTTGATGGTGATGGTGATCAGTAAAAAATCTGTCGCACCCGATGCAACTCCTCTACTTAGAAACCTTACAGATATTTTCGCAGAAACTCTTACGATAGATAAACCTCGCTACATTGTTCCTATTGAACAAGAAGCACAAACCCTAGCAGAGATGCTACCTGATGCTGCTCCCCCTCAAGTATGCAATCTACGCCCTCGCCCCATCCCCCACGTAACGTGTAGCGGCATATGCGTTACAGCACTGGATGCTTCAGTAGTTCAGGTCGGTGAAACACCAAAGGGCTCTCTTGTTGCTCTTCGTGCTGTTCTCGTAACCCGCTTGTTTAAACCGCGACCTCGCTACCGCGTAATCCGCTGGGGGCCCTTTCTTGTGCATCTTACCGATACTACCTACCCATACCTGATTCGACGCATCAGTCGTTTAGCAGGTCTAAGCGAGCCTGATGCACGACAGCCTCCTCTTCTAACACTACTCAATGCCTTTGAGCGCGCTCTCTGGACTGCTGCCGCTTCGATCGTGCCTCCAAATAGCATCCTTCTCGTAGATGGTGCGCTTGCAGTACCCATTAGCAACCCCTCTATCCCTCATACGTTATCCGATATCGCTCGCAAACGCTGCTTGCGGATACTCGGCGTGTGCAAGTCTTCTCGCATCGCTCTACACCTCCTCCAAGAGGGTGCTACCCTCCCTCCTCTACACGCAGTAGTCGTAACCCATAGCCTTCACGTACTCGTAGCTGTCGTCTCAACTCACGTATTCCTCCATCCCTTTAGAATCGATGTAGTGAACCCTCTTCCCGAGCTACTGGACCTCGGTCTTTTCGTCGCCGCTACGGACCTTACCGATGGGTACCCCGAACCATTACGCCTTGCACACATTTACGCCATCTTTACAACTGGAGAAGTCCTCGCCATCCGCCGTGCGTTACTAAAAACCTACGGAATCCCAGTCACTAGAGAACACAAACTACGTCACAGGCTCTTCGGACCCTTCGCACACCACTCCCTAAGCTGGTCGGTGCATTGAGGCTACTAAAGAAGACAGGAACTCGCTACCTCCTTCTCACCCTAGAGCCACAGAGATACAGCCCCGGAGCTTACCTCCTCCTAAAAGATCGGTTAAGCGACCGCGGTCTTCTTCTACAGATAATCGATATAGAGTACGCAGACCTGCCGGGTCTCTTAGAGGACTACCTACGTGAAGAGCTAGAGAGCGAGCTTGTTGTAGAAGTAGAGGACCACGATCCGATGGGCATACTTAACGTACTAACGGAGGTTCGTGATGCCTCTCTTCTCGTATGTGAGGCTCGCGCTGCAATCGCTGGCGACCAGCTAGACGAGTTTGTAGGTTACGCACCTTCTCGTGCACAGTCGATAGTCCAGGTTCTCGAACACGAGCAGCTAGCCACCCTCCTAAACCCAGGGAAGGTTCACTACCCCATCTGCATCGGTAGCTTTTGGCGTAGCTCCGTAGATACCGAGTTCGTAATCGATGCCGAACGCCTCGACGGAACCGTTAGCGTCATTACCGGTATGAAGGGTATGGGCAAGTCTCACTTAGCAAAGCACCTCGTTCTAGGGCTTTTGAAGTACAACGTCCCTCTGCTAGTCCTCGACGTTAACGGAGAGTACACACGAATAGGGTATCTTCGTGATGGAACTCCTGCCCCCTGGCATAACCGCATCCACGTCCTACGCCCTTGCGAAAATTACCAGCTTTCCGTCGAAGCAATTGGTCTACGCAGCTTCATACGACTCCTCGCAAACGCGCTCCAACTACCCGCGCAGTCCCAGCGTGTTCTTAGGATAGCATGGCAGAACTTAGAGCAGCGCGGAATCACACCCACTCTTTCTGCGCTCATGCAAGAGGTAATGCGGCGCAATGGGGTATCCTATCAGGTGCGAGAAGCGATCTACTCCCGACTCGAATACCTCCGAAGTACGCAGTTATTCAACGACCAAGCAGCCCAACAAGACCCTGTCCCTGATTTGCTCGCAAAGGGAAACACGGTCATATTGGATCTGCACAGCCTCTCTCCTATGCTTCAACGCGTAATTGTCGAATACATTCTCAGCAAGCTAGCCGACCTCCTCGAGCAGCGTGCACTACCCCCCCTCTTTCTGGTTGCGGAGGAGGCGCACCTGTACCTCAGGGACACGCACTGGGAGGAGATTGTAACCAGGATGCGGCATCTTGGCATCTTCACTATATTCGTAACAAACCAACCATCTCGTATACCAGATCACGTTTACCGACAGCTAGACAACCTCTTTCTCTTCAGATTCGTAAACGAAAACGACCTTCGCTTCGTTGCTCGCGCTTCACGCATCGATGTAGACACCGTACGCTACCTTCTCCCTAATCTCCCTCGTGGCGTATGCCTCGTTGTTGGAGTCGTTACAAGGAACTTACCGGTTCTGGTGCGTGTATCTGGATTAGAGGCAGAAGCGCAAGGAGAAACCCGCCGCTTCTTTGCTACTCCTCGACTGTCTGCTGCTTCAGCTCTCGCGAGGGCAGCGTCCTAAACATGTTCCATCCCACCCATGCAACAAGCCCGAGAAATACCACCACTACCAAGTAGACGGGAACTGCCAACACCCAATACCGCTGCTCAATGGTCAGATCCGCGAGGAAAACGAGGTAGGTGTACACTCCTATCAGAACCATACAGAAAACAAAGAGGAGTACGCCGAACGTTGTAGTCCTCAACCAGTTTCTTCGTACTTCTTTCGCCGCTTTACCCTGAGTCCTTCAGGAATCGATATTACACGAAAGTCTCCTTTTAGCCTCTCCTTGTAGAGAAACTTCTTCAGAAGTAACCGTAAGTCGGTTTTTGTGATCTCTGCCTCAACAACGAGTGTATCTCCATCTAGACGCACCTCACTCCCCAACCGCTCTTCAAGGAACTCAACCAGCTTTTCGAGAGCCTCTCCCTTCTCCGCCACTAGATCGCTAACGTCGACGTTCACGATAGCGGGCTAAGCGCTTTAAGAAAGCCTTTGCTGCTGCAGCAGGGTCGCCCGCGCGGGTTATAGCTGCTCCAACAATAATGATCTTCGCCCCCGAGGTCAGAACTCGGTCCACCGTGTTTAGGCGAATCCCTCCTGCTACTGCAACCGGGATACGGACAGTTCTAACAACCCGACCAATTGCTTGCACCTTCCTATCGATTTCTTGTGCACGGTCTCGCTGCGCATCGATCCCACTGTGTACGCAGATGTAGTCAACGCCTAGTGCTTCGAGTTGCTTTGCACGCTTCGCTGGATCCGCAACCTCGATCAAATCTACCATTATCTTTACTCCATAGCGACGAGCACACCCTACTGCATCTCGAATTGTGTGGTCGCTCGCTAACCCAGCAATACTGACGATGTCCGCTCCTGCTTGTGCTGCTAGCTCGGTCTCTAACCACCCTGTATCGAGCGTCTTCAGATCTGCGATCACCACTGCGTGAGGGCACGCGCGTTTGATAGCACGCACCGCTTCCATCCCCGCGCTTTTTACAAGCGGCGTCCCCACTTCGATCCAGTCTACTCCAACTGCGTAACACGCCTTTGCAATACGCACCGCCTCAGTCAGGTTCCGCAAGTCTAGAGCAACCTGTAGCTTTGGCCAGCGAGGCTCGTGAATGATCCCCAACGCTATCAGCTTCCCATCCATAGGCACTCCCTGCGGATCCCACCCCCTCAGCCGGTAGTACTCATCCAACATCCTATCTAACAAAACTACCTGACCAGCAGCCGGACCCTCCGGTAGGGGAACCTCCAGGAAGCGGCGGGGTAGCGTGTCATGGCGGCGGTCAAATCCACGTTCTACGTTAATGAACCGCTCCAGATTGTATATGCGCTCTCCAATTAGGCGGAACTCCTCTTCGTCCACATAGAATCCAGTAGCGGTAGTAAGAAGGCGCGCATAGAAGCGTGGCTCATATTCTAGGGTGTCGAAGAGCGCTAGTGCGGTGTACTTGCATACGACCATGGAATCAAGTACGGCGAACACATCTTGGAGTAGTTTCACTAGCCGCGCCTTCCCCTCTATCGTAAGTGGGTCGAGGAAACGAGGAACACTCAGAACCTCGCTCATGACAAGGTAGGCGCGTAGGTGACATCCGCCTCGATTTGAGGTAGCGTAGGCTAATCCCATACCTTTAGCTCCTCGCGGATCGTAAGCTGGCAACTCCAGACCTTTCACGTGCATAGCTAAGTCGGGGCATCCGAGTTGCTCCGCAGCGCGCATTGATCCCTCCGCGAGTAGGTCGCCGAGTTCTCTTCGATATGCGATATCTTCTATCAGCTGTTGAATAGCATGTGCATCTCCCCACCGTGGACCTTCCTTCAGATAACCCTGTTCGCGAGCCTCCATAGCAAACGCAATCACCGCTCCTGTGGAAATCGTATCAAGACCGAGGCGGTTACACAGCTCGATAGCATTTACCACTTCATCCAGATCTGCTACAGCACAATCCACTCCAAGTGCCCACAAGCTTTCGTACTCAGGCGATCCAACTCGCTGACCCGCAAACCGTCCCTTTCTTGGCACGACTGTACGTCCACATCCTATGGGACATGCATAACACGCCTCAACAACTGGCTGTAGATGCTTAGTAACCTCCTCACCGCTTAGCGCTTCTGCCTCTTGCCAGAATCCTGTTCGAAAGTTACGGTGAGGCAGTATTCCCGCACGATTGATGACGTGCATTAGGGTTGCTGTACCATAGGTTCGCAGACTGAACCCTGTAATCGGGTTGCGTCCAAGAATCTCGCGAATCCGCTTTACCTCCTTTCTAAACGCGTAAGAATTGGCTACAGCGATAACCCCTCTTCCCCTTACTACAATCGCCTTCACACGCTTCGCTCCCAAAACTGCTCCAAGTCCTCCTCGCCCTGCAGCACGTCTTCCATCTACCATGATACAGGCAAATCGGACTCTGTTCTCCCCCGCTGGTCCTATCGCTGCTACACTACTGCCCGGATAGTGCTGCCGAAGATGGCGCGTAGCTTCCACAGTATCCTTCCCCCATATACCGCCCGCGTCCTCTATGTCTATACGCCCCCGGTAGATATTCAGGAAGACCGGTGTTTCAGCAACCCCCCTAATGACAACGATATCAAACCCCCCTCGCTTTAGCAGAGCGCCAAAAACACCCCCCACGTTTGAATCGAAAACGGTGTTTGTCAGAGGGCTTATCCCAGAAAACACCATTCGACCACTCGTAGGCGCTAAAGTCCCGGTAATAGGTCCCGTGGCAAGCACTACGATGTTCTTCTCCGATAGCGGGTCTGCAGATGCAGGAACGTGGTCGTAAACTAACCGAGCAGCGTACCCCCTTCCTCCAATGTAGCTCGCCGCGATATCCCAATCAACGTGATCGACAACCACCTTCTTCTCCTCTAAGTCGACGAATGCTACGCGCCCTACGTAGCCATTTGCCACCGTGCTTCTCCTCTCCTAAATCAAA
The DNA here is from genome assembly GCA_003661605.2 of archaeon. Lineage (GTDB taxonomy): Archaea > Thermoproteota > QMWL01 > QMWL01 > QMWL01 > QMWL01. Next base: position 12,739 of record QMWL02000005.1, on the reverse strand, counting down.
GCTTAATTCAGCCTTACCAATATCGGGGGTGCGTCTCCTACCCCTCCTCCTCATCGCGCTACTCTCGATCCTACCCATCACTTGCTACGGTCAGGGACTATCCTTCAGAGTTACCATCTCCCTAGACGCTGTAGCGCGTACCCCACACTCCCGCCTTCTCTCCATAAGACCTGAAGTAATCCCCTTACCTCAAGCATTTAGCGAGCCCGGCCCTTCCATCGGCGAGCAACAGGTTTCCTTCACAGCGGGTGATGTTTATCAGGTAGAAGCGGACCCCATCCTCCCTCCGATACGGCTTGCAAACACTTCAAGCATTCCTTGGCTAGGAGCACCACTTAACAGCTCCCCCGTAAGCGCGTCTCTAGCTGCTGACATCTCTACATGCGAAAAGGACCTCAGCCGTATGAGAGCGCTTCTCTCTACTCCTGTCGAAAACGTGAGGCAAGCCGCTCTCACAGACTCTTCGCTGCATTCGCTGATCGACACCCGGAACCCCCCCTACCTACTAAACACCTCTGATCAGAAAATAGCGCAGGTGGTTCAAAGCCTGCTGAACAGCTCCGACGACCTCGAGGGCTTGCTCTGGAGTACTGTTTCCTGGCTTTTACGCTGTTACTCTGTTAGCGATACGCTTCTGTCCCCCAAGTATCCTGACGAGACCCTCGAACTACTCTTCTACATCGACTCTATGGTATTAGGGAATGCCTCAGGAAGCGCACTTGATCGAGCAGTGCTGATGACCGCCCTTCTTCGAGCTTGCGGAATTCCTTCCTTCACCGTCCTAGGGCTGGTGTGCAGCCCCTTTGAGCGCCAGTCCTTCGAGTACGCGGGAGCAGGAGTGGAAGCGACGTTAGCCATTGATGGTGCTCTCTTCTACGCGTGGGTTGCCGTACTCGTTCCACCTTCCTCGTGGATAGCCATTGACCCACTCTGGTGGGTTAACGAACCCCACGATCTAAGCGACCTCATCGACCTATGTCCCGTATACTCCGCACTCACGATCGTTACCCTTCCCTTAACCCCTAGAACGGACTTTGTGTCTGCATGGCGTGCACCGTTCAGTACAGAAGGTCGGATCCAGCTACACATAACCATCCGCGTTACCGTCGTAGCTTCAACCCTAAGCCGTAGTCTGATAAGAAACGACATTCTCGTATTAGGCACTATAATTGCAGTAACTCCCTTCTTTGCCGCTGTTGTCCTGCTGCGACGAAGCCGTAAAGTTCAGCATGAACGTCAGCGCGAACTAGAAGACTGGTTCGATACGCTGTTCGGGGTAGGGTCTAGCAAAAGGCACTTTAGCTAGTTCCCTCACCTATACTTAGATGTCTCTGCCCTACGCTAAGCTCGTCGAATACTATGCGAAGATCGAGGCGACCACTAAGAGGCTGGAAATGACCGACCTTCTCGTTTGCATGTTTAAAGAAACTCCTCCAGAGGACATTCGCGCAGTCTGCTATCTCACACTGGGGCGCATCGGTCCTGAGTACATGGGTCTTGAAACAGGGCTAGCTGATAGGAACATCATCAAAGCGATCTCCCTCGCCTACGCTGCAAGTGAACGGGATGTGGATCGCCTCTACAAGGAAAAAGGCGATTTGGGGGAGGTTGCTGCCGAGTTCTCCGCCAAAAAAGGACGCCGCGTATCCCTTGTAGGCTTCTTCGAGGAAGTAGAGCCGCTTACTGTTCGCGAAGTCTATGATCGACTTGTAATGATCTGTAGGTACTCGGGCGAGGGCGCTATCCAGCGCAAGATCAACACGTTTGCTGGACTCCTCTCTCGAGCCTCACCTAATGAAGCCCGCTACCTCGTACGTACGGTTCTCGGTAAGCTTCGACTAGGAGTTGCGGACATGACGCTTCTTGACGCGCTTGCCGAAGTCTTTGGTCTCGGGCGCGAACAGCGTAGCGTTATCGAACGCGCTTACAACTTGTGCTCCGACATCGGACTTGTTGCTGAGACTCTGGCGAAGGAAGGAGTGGAAGGGGTGAAGCGGATCAGCGTGCAAATTGGTGTACCGATCCGCGTAATGCTTGCTCAGCGTCTATCCTCAGTTGAGGAGATTTTCAAGAAGCTCGGCAAGCCTGTTGCTGCTGAGTACAAGTACGACGGCGAGCGTATGCAAATTCACAAGCATGGTGATGAAGTAACCATCTTCTCTCGGCGTCAGGAAAACATCACCTACCAGTACCCAGATGTCGTCAAATACGTCCGCAACTACGTTAAGGCAACAGACGCGATCGTCGAAGCTGAGTGCGTTGCGATAAACCCCGATACGGGAGAAATGCGACCTTTCCAGGAGCTAATGCACCGCCGACGAAAGTACGGTATTGAAGAAGCGATTCGCGAGTATCCTGTGAAGCTGTTCTTCTTCGATGCTATTTTCATCGACGGGCAGTTGCTTATCGATAAGCCCTATCCTGAGCGACGTAAGGTGCTTGAACAGATTATCGAGGAGAGCGAGCACACCTGCCTCGCTCAGGCCATAGTCACCGATGATCCTAAAGAACTCGAAGCATTCTTCGAACAAGCTGTTAGTGAAGGCTGCGAAGGGCTTGTTGTCAAAAGTGTGCGTCCCGACTCTGTATACCAAGCTGGTGCGCGCGGCTGGCTGTGGATCAAATACAAGCGTGACTACAAGAGCGAGCTCCAAGACACGATCGATGTTGTTGTTGTCGGTGCCTTCTATGGAATGGGGCGGCGCGCTGGAACCTACGGTGCTCTGCTTGTTGCAACCTACAATCCGGACAAGGAGATGTTCGAAACTTTGTGCAAGGTTGGAACCGGCTTTACCGACGAAGACCTGAAACGGCTTCCAGAGTGGCTGGACCCCTATAAGATACCTCATCGCCATGCACGCGTTTTCTCCAAGATGAATGCTGATGTTTGGTTCGAACCAGCTCGCGTTATCGAAATCACTGGAGCAGAGATAACCCTCAGTCCTGTTCATACATGTGCATACGGTGTCGTCCGTGAAGGGGTGGGGCTCGCCGTTCGCTTCCCTAGGTTTACTGGACGCTATAGAGAAGATAAAGGACCACAGGATGCGACTACGAGTCAGGAGATCGTAGAAATGTACCGCCGCCAGTTAAAGAAGATCGCGTAACCCGCCTCTAGTAGCGCCTATAACTAAACCCAACCAGCCCCTCGTGCGACTCGCCACCCTCGCTCTAGCCCTCGTACTACTATCCGTACTCCGTACCCCCCTTCCCACTACAGTAGCTACTTCGCAGAACGTACTACACGAAGCGCCCACCTACCGCATTACGCACCTCTATCTACATGTTAACCAAAGCGTCCAACTACCTAACGGATCTTATGTCCCTAACGCGCTCTCCCCTTGTCTTCCTGAAGAAGGACGTGTACAGGTATCTCCAGAGGGAGTCTGCTTTCTAGCAGAAATTCACGCCAACCTCACGCTGAGCTTTGGGATGCTTACCAATCTAACTATCTGGCTCACTAATCAAACTTCCTCTACAGTCACCTTGTTCTTCGACCTCTTCACAGTAACTCCCCAAGAGCAACAACGCGTCGCTACCTCCGAGTGTACAGTTCTGGTAAACGCAACCCCCGGTCCTCTAACAGTTCGCTTGGAACACGATTCGCTAGAACTTAACGCAACCCGACACCTGCTACTCGTTATATCCACGTGGGAAGGACAGATTGAGCTGCTCTCTTCGCCAACCCAACCCTCCTTTCTCTCCGTTTTCTCAAGCGGGTTGATCGAGTCCGTTTCTGTACGTACATACGACGCAAACAGCTACCGCATACTGTTCTACCCCAACTTAATTGGTCAACAGACTCTCTATATTCGTACTCAAGCAACTACTGCGTTTAGAGCAGATGAAGTTATCGCAGAAGGTCATTTTCGCGTATACGGGCTTCACACCGGTACGTTGATTGAAGGCAGCCTTGACACAGCGTCGCTTGAAGCCTCTGTACCTATCTCAAACCTACCCGCTGACCAATATGCGGTAGAAGTAGCTCTCATCGACTATCAGGGCTACGTGTATCAAGGATCATCCCACTTCTTCATCGACTGCTACCACGCACTCCTCAAGCTTATGGATCGATCAAACCACTCGAAACCCCTCTCAGGCGCGTATGTTGAGATAGTTGAAGCCCGCTCTGGCTACACGTATACTGCTGTAAGCAACGCTAGCGGTTACGCGCATCTCTATGCTCCAAACGGAACCTACATGCTACGCATAACCTTCCTAAACAAATCCGTGTGGGAAGACCCCTACTTCGTTGTCGCTGGCAACCAAACAGCGGAACGCCTAATCTCCTGCAAAGTTGCACTATTCCTTCTAGTCATTACTGATGCGGTCAAGAACCCCCTCACCCACCCCTATTGTCGCATCGAAGCAGTAGATGGCTCTCTGCGTATCGAAGTTGAAGGAGACAGATATGGTGTTTGCCGCATCGAGCAGCTTCCTTATGGAAACTACCTAGTATCTGTGTGGTGGGCTAGTCTTCCCGTAGCCGGACCCGCGCTAATCCAGCATCCCTACTGGAACATACCCCTTCAAGCTCCCCACCAATCAAACGAAACCACCGCTATTTTCCTCTGCAACGTATACCCCCTATTTATCCGAGTAGTGGATGAAAACGACCGCCCACTCGATGGCGCGAGTCTCGTACTCGCTGCACCAAATCGTTCACAATGTGGACCCTTCCTCCTAAACGCAACAGGTTACTCACCATCCCTCCAACTACCCAACGGTTCCTACACGGTTAGTGTTCTATGGAAAGCCTCCTGGCTAAATCTAAGCAACCCACTTATCGTCAATCAATCTGTCTTCGAAAATCAACCTGTTACCCTACACGCTCCCGTGTACGACCTACAAGTTCGCGTCATCGACCAGTATTGGCATCCCGTTTCTAACGCGCAGGTTCGAATCCTAAACATAGAGAGCAGCTGGGAAGTAACCGCCTCAACCAACACTACCGGACTAGTTGCGTTTAGGCAACTTCCTCTTGGAAACTACACGGTTTTCATCGAGTATTGGTGCGAATATGGTTGGTCCGCTGTTTTGCTAAAGAACAACGCAACGCTACGGCTCACCGGCAACCGTTTGCTCACCGTTACGCTACCTGCCTATCCCGACATATGGCGAACACGCGCGTTCTCCCTTCTTCTTGCTACTCTGCTGATTGTTGCGGCTCTTGCCTCTGTCCTGTACTGGCGCGCTAGGGTTCGACGCGCGTAGGTGTTCTGGGAAATAGCGCTACCATCCGAACATGATCCAGTTTGAACATCCACCGAAGTGTGCGCTCCACACCGATACCGAATCCAGCGTGGCGAGGAAGCCCGTAACGGCGAATCTCAATGTACCACTCGTACTGCTCAAGAGGAAGCCCTAACTCGATGATTCGTCGCCTAAGCACTTCAGGATCGGCAATACGCTCTCCACCTGTTGCTATCTCCCCGAATCCCTCAGGAGCCCATAGATCGCAAGAGAGCGCTATCTCAGGTCTATCCTCGCGCCATGCGCAGTAGAAGCTACGCGCTACCAGTGGATAGTCGTAGATGAAGAAAGGCACTTCGAATTCTTCAGCGATCGCACGCTCCGCTTCCGCTCCAAAATCCTCTCCCCACGACACATCGTATCCCTTTCGTTGCGCAATTTCGACAGCTTCATCATAAGTGATCTTCGGGAAGGGCGGCTTCACTCTGATTTTATCAGCGCGTTCTCCCAGCACATCGCCAAACCTCTGCGCGATGTGATTGCAGAGATGGCTTAGAAGATCTTCCTGAAGTCGCATGATATCCTCCATAGTAGCATAGGCAACCTCCGCTTCAATTTGCCAAAACTCGGTAAGGTGTTTTCGCGTCCGTGACTTCTCTGCTCTAAAGCTCGGTCCGATAGTGTAGACTTTCTCAAATGCAGCGATCGCCGCTTCCTCGTAGAGCTGTGCGCTCTGTGTCAGATACGCTTCTCGATCAAAGTATTCAACGGGAAAGAGCGTTGCACCCCCCTCGCAAGCAGTTGTGATGAGGATAGGTGCATGTATCTCAACAAAACCCCGCGCTTCGAAAAACTCTCGTGCCGCCTTGCAGAACTCTGCACGCGCTCTCAGCACCGTCTGAACACGTAAGCTTCTCAGCCAAAGGTGTCGTTTATCGTAGAGGAACCCAACAGACTTAGCCGCATCCTCTGTAAGCGGCCAAGGTTCTGCAGGAACTAGCTCGCGGAACCGCGTTGTTCGAACCTCTAACCCTCCTGGTGCGCGAGGGTCCTCTGCAACAACCCCTTGCACCCATACTGCAGCTTCGATCAGTGTCTTCTCAGCCTGCTTGAAGTCCTCTGGTGGCACTCTATCTCGGTGTATCGTACACTGTATTGTCGCACTACTTCCATCTCGTAGGATAATAAACACGAGACCACCGTGTACGCGCTTTCTATATACCCACCCCACCAACGAAACTTCTCGACCAACAAGCTCCCGTGAGATCTCTGCAATGTGATGCGATCGAGGTACCGGTAGAGCACTCTGGTACATCGTTACGCGAACGGCTACCAGCTGTGTTAAGACCTTACGCGGCTAGAGGTGGATTTCTATCTTACCTGGTCGAATGTTCCACATAGGAGAGTCTGCAAAGTCTATACTAACACACTCTTGACGCAACCACTCCACAAGCTCGTTAGATACTGGTGTTGGCGGTGGGTGTCTGGGAAGGTACCGCCTATACCTGATGGCAATTACTCCATCAAATCGCCGCTTAAGCTCCACCACGCTCCGCCGAACGCTCTCTTCATCCACTCCTTGCATACCAAACAGAACGTAAGTGTAGAAGAGAACACGCCCTCCCCACTCCCGTCGGCACATTCTCCGTACCTCAACCAGGCGATCGATCTGGTGCTGGCTTATACCCTTGTTAAGGACCTGATTGCGTATGCTTTCATCAAAGCTGTCAATCCCTACTCTCACGTAGAGACGCCAAGGGCGGAAGAGCTGAACGATATCGCGAATGCTCTCAAAGGTAACAAATTCGGGACGACTTTCGATGTCAAGCTGAAGACCGCGAACACTATCTCGTAGCGCCTGAATCGTTGCGAGAGGAAGTTCAAAGAACGAGCCTCCGTTGTAGACCGAAACCCGCCGTACCGCATAACGACGAACTGCCCAATCAACGGCGGTGATAATCTGCCGATTTGTTCGATCGAGTTCCACATAGTCTTTAGCAGCTTCAAGCCAGAAAGGACAGAATGTACAGCGGTTCCAGCTACAGGGAAAGTTCTGGAGTATTACATAGAGTCGACGCGCCTTCTTGTCTAGGAAGGCTCCAAGCAACCGCTTACCAGTTGCTGTATCCCCATCATTAAAGACTTGAGCGCCGTATCTGTAACGAGCACAAGATCTGCTTCTTCAGGATACAACTTCTGCAGCATTTCAAGCTCAGACATCGGAACCTTCTGTGGTGCTAGGTTCGTCACCTCGATACCGAGGTCTTCAGCGGCAAGACGTACCGCACACCAGCTCTCTGAATCCCATCTGAGGAATGCTGCAAAGCATTCATAGAAGCCCTGAAAAGCGCGCATGTATCGCGCAACCCGCCTCCTAAGAACTCGCACGTACTCTCTCTTAACTTCCGGCGTCTCGTACTTAGGGTTCCAATCGTAACAACAGTAGGGATAGTACTCCTCCAGTTCTCGTGGTATGACCCCTGCGTTAGAAACAATCACCTCGTGCACATACTCGCTGCACCCGCTCTCCCAGATGACCTTCCTTATGAAGAAGTGAATAAACGAATGACTGTATGGTTTTCCGTACGAACAAGGGAGAAACAGGCAGAGAAGGTAATGTTTACGAGGTCTATAGTGCTGGAGGATACGCTTGAAACCTTCTTCAAACGCAGAGTGGGTAAGGTATCGGACCCCCACTCCTCTTAGAAATGTCTGCCCGTCACCAGACCAGATCAGGTCCTCACCGGACCAGACTACATCAGGGCATCTTTCCAAGGCTCTGAAACGCTTCGATCAACTCCTTTACACTACCAACTTTGGACAAGATGAGTGGAACGCGCTCCGCTTCGGCGATCCTTATTGCTACCCTATCTACATGCTCAGGTCCGTGAAGCACTACGACCGGGTGTGCCTTAATCGGGAAAACTCGAATTGCTACAAGAGGCGATCTTCCCGATCCAACTTTGGTGAACGCAACTACTCGGTTTAGGCTCCTTCCAAACAGTAGAAGGTAGTCGTAACCCGACATCGTAAGAATCGCCTGAATGCTATCAATTACCGTGAATCCATACACAGGAACGTCCGCCCTATCTTCACTAGCGACAAACTCTCCCTTTACCGCATCGCAGACGTCCTGCGCCGTAACCGGGTACACGTACTCACCGATGGCTAGAACGGCGCGAGTCAGTCCCAATACTCCCACGAGCTCTCTCACATGCCTACCGCGGTACTTTTCGAGATCTAATGCAATCAGAGCCTCCGCAAACCTACGAACAAACTGTACCCCAGGCGATCTTCGCCGTCCCCTTTCGTAGTCGGTTAAAACCGAGGGTGAGACATCCATCCACTCCGCTACCTCAGATGTCTGTAGGTCGAACCGCTCTCGCCAGGCCCGCATAGCACGACCTGGTTGATTTGCAATACAGATACGTCCCGCTATCCAGCTCGCCGCCTCCCTAAGCCTCGGATCCTCTAGTGGGGATCGAGAAACGTGTCGCTTTCCGGAACGTCGCACGTCCTAGCTACGTTGTAGCTAATAATAACCTCTCTGACATATAGGGAGTTGAGCGAAACATCCATCGATAGACGCCTCATCAATAGGCTCAAACACACGCTTAGCCGATGGGTGGCTGAACGAGAGCAGAAGCTGCGCGAGCTTGAGGAAGAACGTGCGCGCTTAGAGTCCCGAATCAACGAGCTGTCTCAGGAGATTAAGACCCTACAAGAACTATTGAAGTCTCTTGGAAGACTCGGCGAGCTTCTCTCCCAGCTTCAGGCTGTACGACCTATGCGGGCAAGTCAAGTCGAACACCGTCCTCCCGAAAGACCTCCTAGCGAGCCTCAGGAAATACCTCGGGAGGGTAGCATATACGCTGGAAGCAAGGAGATTGCTCGATACGAGATTAAGGACCGCGTACTCATCGTAATACCACGACGAGGCGTACGCATCCTTCTCTCCAGCGATACCGCTGGCTTCTTAAAAACTAGTCTTCGTATTCTTCAACAACGGAACCCTCGGCTCCAATTCTCTGTTAGCTACAACGATAGAACAGAGGAATTTCGTGGACTAGAGGTCTCAGGCTGGTCGTCCGATGAGGAGCTAAACGATGTCATGAACCTCATCAGGGTCGTTCTAGGCGAAGCGGTGCCTGTTCCCTAGCCACTAAACCTGCTCTGCATGAGCTCTGGAAGTGAGGCGATGCTTGGTATGATGTAGTCCGCACCCGCATAAGCTAGGTTTGTACTTCGTCCAAGACCTGTCTTTACACCCACGGCTACACATCCTGCGCGCTTCGCGGCTTCAACGTCGTAAGGGTGGTCACCGACTACAATCGCCTCCTCAGGCTTTACGTTAAGGATGGCAAGTGCGACTTTTATCGGCTCTGGCGACGGTTTTACCTCATTTACCTCATTTCTCGTAACAACCACGTCGATCAGTTGCTCAATTCCAAGCTTTCGAAGTGCGTATTCCACCGCTTGACGACATGTAGAGGAGACGATCGCGATCTTCAATCCAAGTGCTTTCAACTCCTTAAGCGCGTTAACCGCCCCCCCAACTGCACGCGCTTCCTCTACCGCCTTCATTTCAAACCGATCCATAGCTGACCAAACTGCTCCCCACACCTTAGGGAACAAATTCTCCTGCTGGCGATTCCGTAAGTAGGTGCGCGCTTTACTAAGCATCTCAACAATCGTATCGCGTACCGAAAACAGTGTACGGGGGAGACCGAAGCTCTCCAACACGTTCATCGCTTCCGCGCGCGCCTCTCTAACAGGAATTCCAAACTCAACTAGGGTACCGTCCAAGTCTACGAGGACTGCACGGATGCGCGGCAACCCGCAAGGCTTTAGCGGAACGTGATTTAAAACACGTGCCTTACCGACTATCGCTTCAGGAGGCTATCAACGACCCACTTTGGCCTATCCTTGTAGAGACCGCTAAGTCGCACCCGTTGTTTAAGTACCGTCTTGCTTATGCACGCGATCATATCTTCCCACAAAACCCAACCATCTCCCCTAACGAACTCGCTATACGGCTTGGATGTTCGTACGGAGAGGCGCTTGTGATCCTATACGAGCTACAAAAGGAGGCGGGGAAGGGTGCGCATCATAGCCGCTGACTCCGGTACTGCGCTTCTGGACAAAGCTTATCGACCAAAGGTTGTTTTAACCGCTGCAGCAGTTCTTGTAGAAGAACCGTTTACCCAACCTACCGCACAGCATTTCCGCTTAATTGAGGAAGAGTATGGAAAGCCAACGCTGCTCCTTCACGAACTTCAGGTGATTGCTGAGCTCTGCGCTCGGCACTCTTGCGACGTCATTCACGTAGACGCTAGCCTCGGCGGAGCTGCTCTTGAGACGCTATCGCTTGTAGACATTCTCGGTCTTCGCATAACGCCTCAAGCTAAGCAAGCCTTTCGCACCATCTACCCCAAGCTTCGTAAGATGGTTGATCGATTATACCATCAGCACGGTGTTAGCATTCTAGCAATAGGCAAAGACAGCGTCGCTGTTCGGATAGCTGAACTAGCTACCGCTGCCTACAGCGTTGTCGCAATGGCCACTCGCGCTGCAGCGAAAGCTGAGTTGCTCATACTTGGACTTCCCCGTATGTGCACCATTCAGGTTCAAGGTAGTGCCGTACGCGCTGCATCGCTCGAACCCGGTGAGCACGAGCTTATCGCCTCAGTAGAAGACCGCGGGAACGCGGTGGAGCGCGTACGCTTACGCGAGTTCCCCAACCCCTTTCTCCGCGGGTATCGTATCTTAGTTATCGAACCGCAAGGAGGCTAAATTCGGCGCACGCGGAGCCGCATACCTAGAGGCTTCGCCTCCTCCGTTAACGCGCCTAGGCTTATGATATCCGCACCAGCTCTTGCGTACGCAACCGCATTCTCCAGCGTTATACTCCCACTACACTCGATGCAGACGCGTTCCCTTAACCCTTGCTGTTTGAGCACGGTGATTACACGCTCTACCTCCTCTGGGGACATGTTATCAAGCATCACGATATCTGCTCCTGCACGTGCTGCAGCAACCGCCTCCTCAAGGGATCGAACCTCTACCTCGATTCGCTTCGAAAAGCTACTGCGTCGACGCGCTCGCTTTACAGCTTCAGCAACCGATCCTACGAGGTCCACATGATTCTTCTTGATAAGCACCATATCCTCCAAATGAAACCGATGGGTATCTCCCCCTCCGATTTCAACACCCCGTTTCGCGAAGTAGGCAAAGCCAGGCGGTGTTTTCCGCGTAGCTGCAACGTGACACCCGTACTCTCGGACTCGATCGACGACAGCGGCAGTTAGCGTAGCGATTCCACTCATTCGCATAATCACATTTAGCAAAACACGCTCGACCATGAGTACCGCGGATGCACGGCCTCGCATTCTGAGAACATAATCGCCAGGAGCTACACGAGATCCGTCCTCTCGCAGCTCGACAACCCGAAGTCCAACCATTTCCGCGAGGGTTCTCGCCTCCACCGCTCCTGCAAAAATACCCTCTTCTTCAACCTCAACCCATGCCTCTACCTCAGGATCTTCTTCGCCTAAAACAGCGTGAGTTGTTACATCACCCCAGCCTAAGTCCTCTTCAAGAAACTGCCGCAGTCGTTCGCGAAGCACGACTTCCGGTAGCTTCAACTCAGCGTAGAATCCCGTTCACTATTGTGCTTTGGTGGTAAATCCCATTAAGACCGCCTGTGTTACATCATAGTGCGGGCGCTACTACCCATCATCATCCTTCTACTTGCATCGACGGTTCCCTACCTACCCATTAAAGCTCAGAATCAACGCGTTCCTCTCTACGTAGCTTTCGTCTGGCATATGCATCAGCCTGTTTATTTCCCTGGTCATACGATTTCAGAGTACCTTGATTGGGACGTAGGTGGTGGAACCACGGTCCGTAGCATCTTTGAGCAGGTCCTCTACTGCTACTCAATAGCCCCCGATATCATCAGACAGTATCCCCATGCACGTGCGACAGTTCACTTTACGGGCTCACTAATGTGGCAGCTCGATGGACTTGCGCAACTTAACTTCGAAGCCCACTACGGCGACCGTGTTTTCTCCGCCCAAGGTCTGTGGAACAAGTACCGTGATGTAGTTGCTAGCGGTCAGCTTGAAGTCGTTGTTGGTGGCTTCTACCACCCCATTTTCCCCTTAATCGACTCCATCGATCTGGCAAACCAGATCAGCAAGGCACGACTATGGGTAAGCCAACACTTCGGATACGAACCCTCCGGCTGCTGGCCCTCAGAGTTGGCGTTTAGCGTCGAGTGCGTTCCTACTTTAGCTCAGCTCGGCATCGACTGTGTAATCGTAGACAGCTCTCACATACAGGGTATTGGTAGCTGGGGATCTGCCGACTACTTCCGGCTCGCATGCCGCCCTCACCTCCTTAAGTACGGTGATTACGAGATCGTTGTTGTTCCGAGGGAGCGTTCGCTTAGTGAGGCGCAGATGAGCGGGTTTAGTGCTGATTGGCTGATACAGCGATTGGAGGAAATCGAGCAGTACAACACCGATCCGTCAAAGCCCTTCCT
>QMWL02000004.1 GCA_003661605.2 archaeon | reverse complement strand
GCTCCTCATCGTGAAGAGCTAGATCCTCCAGATGTTGGAGGTGGTCAGCAAGTGCACGCAGACGTTCCCCGGTGTGTGCAGCAGAAACCAACCATGAAGGAAGCAGGAGGAAGGTTCCTTCACTCATCTGAAGAACTCGATACTCAGGATATTCGAGTGCGAGACCTGAGGGAGCGCGTATTCTAATCCTTCCTTCAGAGGTTCTTTCTTCGATTAGACCGAGAACCTTGCCCGTCGTCCAGTCGAGGAGTTGTGGTGCAGATTCGCTTTCTCGCCTACCCCCACGTGTAGCCAAAGGCGTATCGTCTGTCTATCGATGTTTTTGTGATTATCGCGAACTTTACGCTACCAGAACTCGACTCCTAGTGTCAGATTTCGAACGCGTTCTGCATGAAAGTAGCGCCCTCTAAGCCTGAAGGTGCTTATGGAAGGCGTGGTCTTCTTAAACCCGCCTTCTACCTCAACACGATCCCCTTTACGCACATACACAAGAGTGCTCGACTTATCGAAGACAACAAGAACCTCCTCAGGAGGCTCGGTTCCTTCGACAATTATGGGAAACATAGTTATGTAGCCGAGACGTGTAGAGAAACTACAGACAGGGTCGCCGTTTACACTACCTTTGAGCACGGTTGTGCGCGTGGATGAGCCTCCACTGGAGGGCACACCTCGCTGTGTTTTTGTTTTGATAAATATTGACTCGTTGCTTGGGGTACGCGGATTACCTGTGGGCTGCGCTGCTTCAGGCAGTAACTGAGTTTCTTCCCGTTAGTAGCAAGAGCATTGTGCTCCTGTACTTGACATTCGCTGGTTGGACGCCTGTACGAGCCTATCAGTTTGCGCTTCTTTTACACTTCCCGTCTGCTCTCGCGCTTATCGTAGTTTTGAGAAGGGAGCTTTGGGCAGCGTTATTCGATGCAGAGTATCGGAGGAGCGTTTTGATAGCACTCATGGCGTCTTTTGGGGTAGGGGTACCTCTCTACTGGCTAGTTCTAGCGCTTCTGGCGCAAGTGTCGTTAGTAGAGGTACGTCTTCTCATTGGAGCAATTTTAGTCGCCATAGGAACAGTTCACATGCACTGGAAGGTAAGGGGTACTTCCACAATTACCGACAAGGCGGCGCTACTTTCGGGAATACTCCAAGGTGTAGCAGTGATTCCCGGCGTTACGCGTTTAGGAGCTACACTACTGGGGCTATTCCTCTATCGCACGAATCCAAAGGAAGCACTCTCCTTTTCCTACCTGATAGGTACACCGGTCATGATAGCAAGTGCCTTAGAGGTTTTAGTTCTCGAGTCTGTAGGAATTGGACTTAATGTAGTAGTTGCGCTTATTGTCTGTTGTATTGCCTCAGTAGGAGTTTGCGTGGGACTGCTTAAGTTAGCAGAGCGAACTCCTATGTGGGTGTTCACGCTTGGTACAGGGGTGTTGATTCTTGTGTTCTTTACAGCCCTAGCTATTACGGGGAAGTCGGGATAGAAGTCTGTTAAAGGGTAATAGGAGGACGGGGCGTGCTGAGGAGCATGCATAGAGACCCCCGGTCTACGCTAGTGGTCCTTGCTGTGCTAGGACTTCTACTGCTTTCACTTGTTCCTGTTAGGATAGTACTACCAGTCCAGGACAGCACACCTACTGCGCGAGGGTTCAAGCGTCTTCCTCTCATCACGCTTCTTCGGTCATTTGAGACAGTTGAGGGGGTTCCTGCGGTTCCGGATCTAAGAGCAACTTATTTGGTGCAGGAGTGCCTGTTTGTTCTGGACGAGGGAGGATATTATGCGCCTCCACTTCGGTGGAAGCTCCTGAATAAGAGCTATCCGGAGAATGTTACGACCTTTGTATTGTTGCATTACAATCAGACAACAGGGGGGTTTGGTTTAACACCTGTAGCTTCTCCAACATCAGCAACTCTTGCTGCAACGGCTATGGCAATCAAGTTGATTCAGATTATAGGAAAGAACGCAACTGAAGTGCTTCAGGATGAAGGATTGTTATCTGCTGTTAGGGAGTTCGTGCTGGAACACTACAATTCAAGCAGCGGAGCATTTGCCGCGGTTCCCGGTGGAGATCCCGAAATGAAAGCAACCTATGATGCGGTGGAGGTTCTGATGACATTTCATCAAGGTATCGATGATACGATGCGTGTACAGATTATCAGATGGGTTAATTCATGCGAGATTGGAGGAGGTTATTCGGAGCAACCGGGAGAAAGCGCTTCCCTTGAAGCGACTTACTACGCTATTCGCATTTTCGAGCTGTTGAATGCAACTGATCAAATCAACGCTACGAAGGTTGCAGCGTTTGTAAACGGTACGTGGGTAGGAGATGGTAGTTTTAACGGAACCTTACGAGATACGTATTACGCGATATCCGCGCTTTATGCTGTAAACCAAAGCCGCACGTTCTTCGAAGAGCTGAGGGCATTTACTGACTGGAATCTCACGATAGAGTTTGTAAAGAACCTTCGCGTTTATTGTTCAGAATACAGACCTCGACCCGTCTTCTCAGGCGGATTCGGTGAAGTAGGCCTACGATATTCCAGTCTGAAGGATACGATGATGGCTATCGGAGTACTGGATACTCTACGGCGCGTTTTTGAACTGGATAGAGCGTCAACAGGGTTGGTTCAGGATCCGCTTCTTCGAAGATATCTAGCGCATCATGTAACAGTACTTGGGCATGGATCGGAGGTCTCACCGGGTGATTACAATCCGGAGGAAGGAGGTAGTTATACGGTCGAGTTAGCGTTTTGCCTTGTTGATGCCTTGCATGCGCTCGGTCTAAAGCCTGCCAACGTTACAGGGATGATCGACTGGTTGCAGAGCTGTTACGTCGAGTGGATTGAAGAAGGCGTTCCGTACGGTGCCTTTGCCCCAGCGTCTGGTTTTATTGAGCTAGCGAACTACACAACTAGATGGACCTACTACGTCTCGCGAATCTACGAAATTGTTGGAGAGCAAATTCCTGAGGCTCTTCGAGAACCAGTAGCACGATGGCTTGCTCGAATGCAGTTAGAGGACGGAGGCTTTGTTGAAGTATATGGTGGAGAAGAATCTCTGAGAGGAACTCTCTGGAGTTTAACAGCGCTCGATGTACTTGGTATGATTGATAGAATTAACAGAACTGCAGCCATCGATTGGCTTGAACAGTGCTACAACTCTACTGCGAGAGCTTATGCTGCAAACCCGCAAGCGGATCCGAATACGCTTCTCGCTGGTGTAGCGCAAGAGTGTTTTAGCAGACTGGATGCCATACTTCGTTTTAAGAAAGCTAGTCTTCAGGAACTCGCTAAGCAGCAGAATACAACGGAGGGTAGCGAATTGTACGGGAGTTGGTGGGGAGATGCGTACGCGACAGCGATAGCGCTCAAAACGCTGGGTGAAGCAAAGGAGGAGATTCAAGCACCACAGGCAGGTGTCGATTACCTTATGCGGTATCAGCACAACTGGGGTGGTTTTGGGGTTACTAACGCAATGCTTCCAGAACTTAACCTTACGCGGTTGGTAGTTTACGCGCTTGTTGCTCTTAACGCGCTGCCGATACCTCGTATAGAGATTCAGGTTGAGTGGCCTTCTGAAGTCATAGTGAGTTCAGAATATCATCAGTTTACGAGTAATGCATCCATCGAAATCCAGAACAGAGGTCGTGGTACTGCTTACGATGTAAATGTATCTCAGGTTCTATCAAGGAACTTAACCATCATTGCCTTGAAGGCACCAAATGCGTCTCAGATCGAGTGGAAAGCGGACTGCTTCTGGGTAGTCTTTGACGAGATACAGGTAAATCAGACAGTGATCATCAACCTAACCCTCGCCACCTGGCTTGAGGGCTCTATTGAAGCTAGTGTAAAAGTAAGGTATAGAGATGCAGAGGGTGCATGTTGGACCGAGGAGAAACCCGGTCTAATAGTAGAGGGACGGCGTGCCACTATCCAAGATCTTGAAATTGAACAAAGTATGCCTGAGGAGCCCCGTGCGGGAGAGGAGGTTGTGTGGCAGATAGCGTTGAAGAACCCCGGAGAAGGACCGCTTCTCAACATTAGTGTCAATGCGAATGCAACTCAGTTTATTCACGTTCTTGGAGTCAAACCGAACTACACGGTAGAATATTCGTCAACAAACGGAAGCTTCGCCTTAGAGATACCGCTAATTGAGGGCAATAGCTCTCTTACCGTAAACATAACCATCGAATGGGTGCGAACTGGTAACCAAACGATAGAGCAGCTAAGCGCTAGCTACCTCGATATGTACGGGGAGCTTCATTCGGTCAATGGTACGGACCTGACGCTTTTCGTAAGGTATCCAGCACCACCACCTCTTCGGATAAAGCGAAACGCACCAGAAAAAGCAGTTGTTCACGAGCCTTTCGAAGTTTCGATTGAAGTTGTAAACAACTCAACGGAACTGATTAGAAACCTAACGATAAGCGATCCAGTACCTGAGTGGGCGGAGATCGTCGAGGAAACCGATGCAAACTTCACGAACGTTGCACCAAACACGACTGTTATTTTCAGAAGAGTGCTGAAGTTTAACCTGGAGGGGGTTAGATACTTGGGCCCAACGACTATCTATGTTGTAGACGAGCTGAACTTTACACACAAGCTTGAGCTAGAGGCAGTAAAGATCTACGTATCACTCCCTGCGACGACTTCGTCCGTAGTAATGGGATACGTAATACTCGGTGTTGCTGTTGTTGCAGCTATTCTTTTCGTAGCTATTCGGTCCTCTACTCGGCGTCGATAATCCTAATCAGAGTACGCATCTTTTCTAAAACACGACCACCACACTCTGGGCAACGTATCGTACCAGCGTAGCGGTAGACGCAGGAGGCTTCTACTATAGCACCGCAGCGTAAACACTTGTAGTAGATGCCTTCGTAAACTCGTTCTTTGCTCTCTCGATACGGGTAGCTCATGCCTGGCTAAGCGCTAAAGACTGGTTTTTTACCTTAGCGGTGCTCGCTGCAAAGTCTGGTATCGGGCTTCTTGTGATTGCTCTGCTAGCGTTCCCTGTTTTGGCTCAGGGAACGTTGGTGGTTAATGCGGAGACCAAAATAGGAGAAGTTGTTCTATACATCCACGTTCGCGTTGCTGGCAACTTTACTAGTGATGAAGCTCCTGGTGTGATAAAGTACGTTAATCGAACAGACGAGATCGAGACGAAGTTAAGCAAAACTATAGAGGTGGCAATAGAAATAGCAGATGCGCAAGCACGACCTAGGATTGAAGAACTCGTATACCGAGTAAGTGTAACCAACGATTCGAACTGGGTCTATGTTGAGGTGGAAATGGAGTCGGAGGTACATATCTGTGGAGTTTGCCGCCCTCTGGGTCTCTACCGTATGATAAGATGTCAGTGGCGAAGCGCGATGCTACCGCCAATTAGCATCGATAACAGTAGCCTAAATCCTGCGGAGTTTTTGATACCAAATAGACTCGGTCCAGACGAGTCTGTGGAGGCATGGGAGAGGACGTATCTTGACGGTATCCTTGCTTTTCGAAGGAGCGTGTTAAGGGAGGTGAAGCACGTTCCCGTAAATTGTACGTGGGTATTGCTAACAGAGTATCGACCGCTGGACGTACGAGTGACCGGAGATGTGATTACTTACATTCCTTTGGAGAACGTTGCAGCTATTGTAACCGCGATTTTTTTCGTCGCGCTGGCTGTCATTGTAGCGGTATGGGGGAGACGCCGCGAAAGGCAGGCGACAGGACAGCCTTCCTAGAGGTTAACCTATTATCTGAGTTCGTTCAACACTTGCGATGAGTGAGTGGCGACGGAGGCGACGGCGGCGACCGTTTTGGCCGTTTATCAACATCGAGGACATCTTTGCTGACCTAATGGAAGAGCTTGAGGAGATGCATCGCTACATGGAGGAGATGATGCGGGGAGCGGAGGAAAGAGGACTTGTTCGAACCCGCCGAACACCCTATGGAGAAATCCGAGAGTTTGGACCCTTCGTATACGGATTCTCAGTACGCATTGGACCAGATGGAAAACCGGAGATTCAGGAGTTTGGAAACGTAGTGCCTCGTCGATTCGGTCGACCGGAGATTAGAGAGGAAAGAGAACCTATCGTAGATGTATATGAGGAGGACGAAGAAGTGCGTGTTATTGCCGAACTACCTGGCGTGTCTAAAGACGATATCGAGCTTAGGGTGCTGGATGAGCGAAGGTTGGTAATCAAGGCCTCGGGTGAGGAGCGTAAGTACTACAAGGAAGTCGATCTACCGTGCCCAGTAGACCCAGATTCCGCTAAGGCCGCTTATCGCAACGGTATACTTGATGTAAAGCTCAAGAAGCGCGCTAAGCCGGAGGGACGACGCGTAAAGATCGAGTAGCGATTTCTATAGCCTCGCTTCCCTTTTTCCACACTCCGTATAAGTAAGCTATCAGAGCAACAACCGCTAGTATCGTGAGTATAAGCTGTGCAAAGGCAGCATAGTATGCGCTCTGAGAACCGGTAAGTTCGTAGAGGAGAACCAGTACGCGAAAAGCCACTATCGACAACAAAACTGCGAGCACAACCGAGAGCGCGGTAGCGTGATGCGGTTTCAACGTAGTTTTACGACTCGGCGACTTCCACAGTAGGGACACATGACGTTTTCCTCAGTAGTGGTTGAGAAGTACCCGCCACCGCGCTTTCTGTTACAATCACGACAGACGTAACGGTGCTTTCCCATCGTGCTGGGTTGTTTGAGAATTGAGCTTAAGCTTTGTTAGTAGTGTAGGAGAGTAGCTGCTTGAGCCTCTGGGAGTTTACGTGGGAGGAGCGACTGGATCGGTTTGTAACGGAGCTCGGTCACCACTTTCCTGACAATCGCGTTCTAACTGATGAAGCATCTAAATACGCTTACGGCTTCGATGCATCAATACACTTTGCAAAGCCAGATGTCGTTGTTCTTGCAGAAACTCGTGAAGAGGTTCTGACGGTGGTTAACTTAGCGAATAGGTATCGGATACCACTGGTACCGCGTGGGGCAGGTACGGGTCTTTGTGGACACGCATTAGCGTGGTATGGAGGGTGCATTCTTGACCTAACCCGTATGAACAAGATCCGAGAGATCTCCGTTGAGAACAAGTGGGTGCGCGTGGAGCCGGGAGTCGTATATGCAGACTTAAACAGAGCCCTCTCTCCTCATGGATACGCGTTCCCTCCCGAACCCGGTAGTGGAGATGTGTGTACGATAGGAGGAATGGTAGCCACTAATGCAAGCGGAAGTAGAGCACTAAAGTACGGTGCGACAAGAGAGCACGTACTTGCCTTAGAGGTCATACTGCCCAACGGAACGCGAGTAGCGCTGGGCTCTAGTACGTTAAAGCGGTCTGCTGGCTACACGCTAACCCACCTCATGGTGGGTAGTGAAGGAACTCTGGGTGTGATCACGGAAGTAGTGCTCCGTATAGCACCCGTTCCAACGCACTATGCTACAGCAGTAGCGGCCTTTGATCAGATTGAAAAGGCGGGGCGTGCGGTTGAAAGGCTGGTGCGCTTGCGCACTCTACCTGCTGCTATCGAAATCATGGATCGTACGTGTATTGAGGCAGTAAACCGCGCAATGGAGTTGGGCCTACCGGAGGTAGCGGGCATCGTTATTGTCGAGTTCGATGGGTTCTCTACGGACGAAGCCGAAAGACCGCTTGAGGAAGCGAAGCGCATCTGCCAAGAGGAGGGTGTAGAACAGTTCGAATATACAACTGATCCCCAGGAGCGGGCGCGGCTTTGGGCAGGGCGTAAGGCGGTGCTACCGTCGTTATCCCGAGCGGTGGGTGGTAAGTATTCTACGTCGCTTGCAGATGATATGATTGTTCCTGTATCTCGTGTAGCTGAGGCGGTGAAACGGTTTGCGGAAATAGCGAAACGGTATGGTGTTACTATAGGGACGTACGGTCATGCGGGAGACGGCAACCTTCACTGTAAGGTGATTTTTGATGTAAAATCGCCTGAGGCTTGGCAGCAAGCGTGGAAGGCGTGCTGGGATGTGTACAGGGTGTGTGTAGACCTAGGAGGGGATCTTTCGGGAGAGCATGGTATAGGGTTCACAAAAGCGCCTTTCCTTAGGTTGAGAAAGCCGCGGGAACTGGAGCTAATGCGCGCGATTAAACGGCTACTGGACCCTAACAACATCATGAATCCAGGAAAGCTCGGGCTTGAGGAAATACCTGACACTTTCCTTTACAAACTACGGTATCCGGTAAAGCTTTGAGCGACGACGAAATTCTTCATCAGTACCTTACATGTACGATGTGCGGATTTTGCCGCCCTGTCTGCCCTGTTTACAGAGTATTTGAGAACGAAACTTGCACACCTCGTGCAATAGTTGGGCTTGCCTACGGACTGTTGCGCGGCGAACTGGACGTAGCACAAGCATCTGCTACAGCGCGTCTTTCGGTAAGCTGTAGGGCTTGTGAGGTGAAGTGTCCTTCGGGTGTTGAAATTCTGAAGGTAATACGGTGGTTAAGGCGATCAGCGTGGAGACAGGGTATTGGTCCTGAGAAGAAGCGATCTGCGGTCGAGTACCTGAAGAAGGGTCTCAGTATAAATGGGAAGCAGCCTCGTGTGGAGCAGCAGGAGGACGTTGAGGTTGTTTTGTTTACTGGATGTTGTGAGCGTACAGAGTACGCGGTAGTTGAGGAGGTTTTCAAACAACTTGGCGTAAGCTACTCCGTTGTAGAACAGCTTTGCTGCGGTCTTCCTCTTCTGCTAGAGGGTCTTGAGGACTTGCTACGGGAACATCAGCAACGTGCACTCAGTAAACTACCTAGGGAAAAGCGCCTGGTAACAGCATGTCCTGGTTGTGCTTACATGCTCAAGGAGGCAGGTCTAGAGGTAGCGTGGCTTCCACGTTTTCTCAGCGAGAAGCTCAAACTCCACCAGCTTAAACCTGTAGATCAGAGGGTAGTGGTTCACGAACCTTGCTTTGGATTGAGATACCTTAACGCAGGAGAAGACCTGGATGCGCTTCTTAGGCAGATACCGGGTCTGACCTTAGTGAAACCAGAACCTTGGTGTGGTGCGATGTCGTTCTG
This sequence comes from archaeon, assembly GCA_003661605.2. Taxonomy (GTDB): domain Archaea; phylum Thermoproteota; class QMWL01; order QMWL01; family QMWL01; genus QMWL01. The sequence continues at coordinate 11,519 of QMWL02000004.1, read as the reverse complement.
CTGTGGTGCTGGATGCGGATGGGAACTGCGGCAAGAAGGGGACGGTCCGAAGCTGATTCGAAGAGAACGCGTAAACCAGCTACGTGGTGCTGCAGAAAAGGTGGTTACAGCGTGCCCACACTGCTATCGCTGGCTAAGTGAGGAGGTACCTGTCTTACGGATCGAGGAGCTCGTGCGGATGGCCTTAGCTTAGGTGCGGACTATACTGCCACGAACGACTCCACCGCGTTCGATGTGTACCGCACGTGCACGGATGTTGTCAACTGCAGCGCCCTTCTCGATGTACACCACGCGCGCTTCAACATCCCGTAGCAGGCAGTTGCGCTTTACCAGAACCGCGCGATCACAAACCACCTTACCGCTTACGATGGAGCTAGGACCGATGCGTATGTAGGTCTGTGAGCGAATCATTCCACCAATGTTAGCCTCATCGCCAGTATCGATCTCACCGCCAGCAATCAGATTGCCAGCTACATACAAATGACGCTCTGCGCGGAAGCTACCCTCTACTTCCACATCTCCTTCGAATCGAGCATTCCGACCTACGTAAGTCTCCCCGAGTCGGATGTTCCCGCGTACAACTAGGTCTCGATCAGCGCAGATGAGACGCTTAACGTAGCCACCTTCTAGAGTGCATCCTGCATCGGCAACCAGTAGATCAATTTCGGTGGCTCCTCGAATCTCGCTTCTGAAGTGAACACGAACCTCCGATGCTTTAAGCCCGTTGTTTGCCTGTAGCCCTGAATCGATGTGAAGGATGTCGCACACAACAGGTCCGTTAAAGACTGCGGACTCGTGGCATACGATTTCACGGGCCTTGACGTCTCCGTCAACGGTTAGGGAGGAGTTGCAGAAGAGCACACCTACTGAGAGGTTGCCCCTTACGACGAGGACCTGATCGATCTCAACAACATCGGCGGTTAGGCTACCCTCTACAACTAGAGAAGCTCTAGCGCGAACTCGTTTTGCTATGAGGTCGCCCTCTACTACACAGTTTTCGCCAGCGTGAAACTCTCCACATTCGACAGACCCCTCAACTCGGCAAGTATTGCCTAAAGTGAGCTTACCTGGTACGCGTATCCAACGCTCACCTTCAGGAGGACGAATTCGCGCGCGATCTCCTACTTTCAGGTCTTGCTCAACTGCGGATATTACAGCCTCACTATCCGGAGCTATAGATAGCTCAGGCATCGTAGCAGCGATACCCGCTGTTTTATGACTTTGACAAGGTTAAAACACGCAAGAACCCGCAACCGGATGCCTCCCGTCGAAAGAAAGCACCTACCGCTCCTCGCGGCTTTGATCGCGCTCTCAGTGAGCTTTGTTCTTTACTGGGATGCTGCAGCAAATGTAGCGCAAACGCACATTCTCACGCTGGTTCTGATGCTGTTAGTGCCGTTTGTTTTTGTAGCGACGCTCTATTTTAGGAGGTCTGTTTTAGCCGCTTGCTTATCATTACGGGATGTAGATACAATAGATGCGATAGTTGGTAGTGTAGGCTTATTTGCCGCCGTTTTGCTATACCTGTTTGGGCTATACGCAACCTACCGGTGCTTTTTGCACCTGTTCTCCCTCACGCTTCTCAGTATTTCAGCGCTTACCTTGTTATTAGGAAGACGTACACACACAGCGCTATACCCTGCTCTACTAGCGTTAGGGACACTACCATTTACCGATCCATGGCTTGCGGCTTCATTTGCTCAAAGTATAACACAAACACCATCGATAGCGAATCCTTTCTGGATTCCCAGCGCGGCTCTGTTAATTGTGCCGCTCGCTGCGTCTACACTGTTGAGCGATAACGTAGGGAAGCCTGTTGCGGGGGCTGTCTTCGGTGCGTATCTTCCTGTAGCCGTAATTACTGCGTTATGGTGGCTGATGGGACTTGCCCTCGCAATAGCAGTAACCCTGTTTTCTGTAGCTGTTTTCCTAAAAAGACACCCGCGCGAGCAAGAGACTTGTATTCACCCGTTTCTTGTACTTGGTACTTGTACTCACTGCGGGTACTGGGCAGGAGGACCTGAGTGGCGGTGGCCGAGCAAACGCTACTTCTTGGGCGCGCTCCTATTCCTTACAGTAGTTATGGGAAGCATAGCGCTAGTGTACTTACCGCTACTAACTACGGAACAGCAAGCCGTACTGATTGTGGACCCGGCGACCGGACAGGCACGGGGAGTTTTCGACAATCTAACGGGGGCGCGATGGGTCTGGAGCGTTGTTGAAGTGTATAACCCAGAGGTTCTATGGTCGAAGGATATAGAGCAGTGTACGGTGTATGAGCTAAGACCCGTGGGTGTGGATCTTCCGGAAAACTATACGCTTATTCGCATTGCTTTCGAAGTAGCACCTGCACGAATCTCACCAACGGCGCTCACCGTTCCTACACCACCGCCCTTAGTGCTTGAGACAGGAGTGGTGGTTCTAGCGAACAAACTACCTCGACCAGAAATAGCAACCTACATCGTGTATAGGACTAGAGAAGTGCTTCTCTACTGGGCAACACGACTGTACTTAAAGCTAGAGGATGGGATATTGCAAAAAACGGTTCGCATCTCAATTCGAGCAAAATCAGGAAGGTTCTACGATGCTGGCTTAACTGCAGATCGGTGGTCGGGGTATAAGGAGGTGAAGGAGGAGGTTGTCAACATAGGGCTGCTTATTGCACACCGAATTCTGGGAGCGCAGCCAGCAACAAAGTTTGCAGATAGCCTCATGTGGCTCTTCTACGAACGATGGGACTTTCTCGCAGCCGCCTTTTTCGTGCTGCTGGGAGTAGGAGTTGGGCTCATTCAAGCTAAGCAGAGCCGCACTCAGGAAAGAGTGAGCCGCGTTGTTGGCTACCTGGAGGAGGTTAGAGGCGACTTGAGTCGTACATACCTTTCAGCATGTTACCTATACTTCATTGAAGAACGCAAGCAGTTTACTCTGAAGGAGCTGGCCGAAGACGCTCGACTCGATGAGCAAGCGGTAGGTATAGCAGTTCGCGTACTTCATCGTATAGGACTTCTCTCCGCCCAGCCAGAAGCGAGAGGTACAAGCTGCTTCGTGTATTGGAAGCCCGTTCAGGTACCCGGCTTCGAATAGCCGGGACACTTAGCTTATTAGCCTACGAAGAGAGGAGTGTGTGCGACAAGCGGTATTAGTAGTGATGGGGTTACTTGTCGTCTGTCTAGCGCCTCTACCTGTGCACATAAGAGGAGAAGAGGGGGAGGCTATCAGGTTTAGAACAACATTCACCTTCTTCGTTCGATCCAACCTGTCAAGGCGAGCGGAGGTAACTGTAGGGTGGACGTTAATGGAGTCCTCTTGGTCGCGAATCCTCAGCAAGCCACCGCGAACGTCTCCTCCAGCGGTAATAGCCTACGTTGATTGCCAAATGAATCAAGTCCCTGAAGGTGATCCAGATGGGTTCCTAGTGCTTATGTGGAGGAAGGAGGTAGATCCCTATCAGATATTTCAGGTTTCCCTCAGTGTTGACTATGAGGTATCATATCCCGAACCGATTCTCCTTACAGAGAACCTAACGGGCACTATAGAGGACTGTCAACGCGAGCTGGGCGACCGGTATGTTAGATATGTATCAGAGACGTATATCTGGGACTACAGCAACGGGACGGTTCAAGCAGCTATTGCAGATGTACGGCTGCGTGCAAACAACTCCACCAACGTAAAGGATCTCGTGCTTGCTGCACTTGGTTACATAGTGGATAACTTCGCCTATATGTACCCGTTTGAGTTCGACTACCCCTATGAGCGCCTACCAGTAAGCCAAATACTCCAGCAACGCGTCATCATGGGTAGATTCATCGGTGTGTGCCGACATGCCGCTGATGTCTTCGTTGCAATCCTTAGGGGGTTAGGAGTACCAGCAAGGTGGGTTGCAGGAGAAGTCTACGCGTACTCAGGGGATAGCATCGAGTTCCTAGGATGGCACGCTTGGGCTAGCGTCTACTTCCCTGGTTTGGGATGGCATCCTATTGAAGTAACTCTATCTTATCGGTCAACTCTGGATATTACACAGATAGGTCTCATGCCTCCACCCTTTTACTTCGTACCTGAGTATATCGAATACTGGAATGAGCGAATCGACAAGCATCCTCTTCGAGATGCCATAATCTATACGGCAGGAGTATCGGTAGACCTCATTGAGGAGACGATCGCACCAATCCCCTCAATCGATTGGAATCGCGTACTACCTTATACAGCCGCCGCGCTCTCCGTTCTTGCAGCAATTCTTAGTCTGTATGCTGCTGTGAAAGCATCGCGTACTGCGCGCTTGCTAGAGGAGAGGAAGTGGTGGTGAGGCGCTTTTATTTACCAGACTAACGCAAGTATATGAGCGTCGTGGTAGAGCGTATTTCGACGGGAGTACCAGGGCTGGACCGCATACTTTCAGGAGGAATTCCTAAAGGCTTTCTAGTCGCTCTCGCAGGAGAACCAGGAACGGGGAAGACCATTCTCTGCATTCACTTTGTAGCGGTAGGTCTTCAGGTTGGTGATCCTTGCGTCTACGTAACAACCGAGGAATCGCGAGAGTCGGTAATTCGCCAAGCTGCACAGTTCGGCTTTGACTTCCAATCAGGTATTAGAGCTGGGAAGCTTATCCTGATCGACGCACTTATGCGGGAAAAAGATCGGTGGTCTTTGCAGAGCTTAGATATAGAGGAACTTGTCCAGAAGGTTATTGATGCGAAGAAAAAACTAGGTCGAGGTCATGCCCGTCTTGTTATTGATTCTATGAGTGCGTTTTGGCTAGATCGTCCTGCGATGGCACGACGGTACTCCTATCAGGTTAAGCGAGTTTTAACACGGTGGAATTTTACAATAATGGCAACAACGCAGTATGCTATCACTACTGCGGAAGCATTCGGATTCGGTCTTGAACACATAGCAGATGGCATTATCAGGTTCAGAAAACGGCTCATCGGCGGTAGGCTCTGTAGGTTTATTATCTGCGAGAAGATGCGGCAAACTCCTCACGACCTTAGAGCATACGAGATCGATATTATAGATGGACGGGGGCTGGTAGTAAAACACCCTCTGCGTTTTCGCGTAGAGGACACACGATTGCCATACGTGGTGCTTTCACGAATACTGCGCGCAAAACGGCGCGCGGAAGAGGGCTTAACGCCTAGAGATAGACAAGAGTAGTATGGAGTACAGGGATGTAATTCGCCACTATACACGCCACGAAGTAAGACAGGAAATCGCGCGTTTCGCGCGCAGCCGCTGGGTAGCGCTTCACTGCATGGTAAAGACCAAGAAAGACAGCCTAACGATGGTACGATTTGATGCTGGTAGACCGCTAACTATAGAGAAAAGTGGCGATATAGGCGTTATTTTCCTCAAATTTAGCAAACTTCTTCCTCGAACTATTTATGCATCAGCTAATGTCTACCGAAGACTGCGTTATTCTGAAGATGTCTACGACCCTCAGAATATTGTAGGGTGTACACCCACTTGGGATATTGATGTACGAGACCAGGGTAAGAAAGGGTGGATTGCGGCGCTTAAGGCTGCCTACGAACTAGTCTGCTTTCTGGACAAGTGGGGAGTTCGCGAGTCGGTGTTTGTGAAAGTAAGTGGAAGAGGACTGCATGTTCACATCCATCATAGGGCTATCTCTGAAGATGTTCGTATGAAGTACCACCCGCTTGATGTGGCTTATGCGATTGTCGAATTTGGGGTACGGCGTTTAGAATCACAAATTAGAAGGATGGGGTTAAAGGAGGGAGTTCTTGTGAAGATTGAGAACTGTATGGATAAGCAACGTGTGTTTACATGTCCTCTTTCACTGCACAGGGAGTTGGATGTTGTTTGTGTGTGCATTAACCCGGATACGCTTCCTGATGTGGATTATCGGATAACTGATCCTGAAGGTTTTGTACACTATAGAGACTGGAACCGTTATGATAAAGGAGAGTGTGACGAGCTAGCATACGCCGCGCTAAACGCCGTAGGAGGATATCCCTGGCCACGACGAACACGGAGACGAAAGCATCCGCCTATCGAGGAGCAAATTCTCAAGTACTTACCACCTTCAGATGCTGATATTTAGTCGAATTCTTTCAAGGACCCAGTGGGGAAAGTAGTCAAATACGGAGCCGCGTGCTTCCGCTATCCTGAGAGTTTCTACGACAGGGGCGTGAACGCCGTTGCAGAGTCCGTCTGCAAGAATAGCAGCGCCCAACGAGGCTTCGCTAGCAGAGGGCGGGGGAGAAGGAGGAGTAGTTACTGAAGCACCGTAGGGAGCTGCAGCTGTTGTGAGCGCAGTTAATACCTCAGGACGTCGACCTAGAAGCCCGCTACAGATGATCAGGTCTATAGTATCATGAACCGCTAGAAGCCCCGCTGCGGTGCGAATGATACCCTCAAGGAAAGCTTCTGTTGCAGAGTGAGGAGAGTGCCAGTTAGCACCATATGCCACAGCACCAAGTCGAAGAAGATCGCGCTTTTTCGGCTTTACAAGAACAGCGAGTTCGGAGTCGAGACATCCGGCAGCTTGCCAGCCAAACTGAACATTCGCGCCACCAACACCATCTACAATTTCCCCCTCTTCAACTACAACAAAAGCCGTGTAATGAGACCCAACTTCTGCAAGAAGAAAGGAATGATCAAGCACACCGTTTCTCTCCCAAAGCTTAGCTAAGGCGAAGGCAGTTGCTGCAACTTTATCGGCGGTACCTATGTCGATACGACCAAGCTTTCGATGTGCAGGTACAGTTGGTAGATGCTTAACCCCAGGTAGGATTACAGCTGGAAGATTCTGCTCACGGATCCAATTTAACGCCTTACGCAGCCCCAGCAAGGAGGGAGCAGATGGTGGTTGTAATGTCACCTCAAAGAGCTTCTGTTCGTTCAGTTCTTCGACTCTTGTGAGAGGTAATCCAAATCCTGATGGAGCAGCAATTAGTTGGCACTCCGATAGACGCACGCTGTTTCGCTCGAGCAGACATACTGGAGCCTGAGGAGACGAACATACCTCGCTATCGCTGCAAACGTGCTTGCCATTCTCCAGGAACGATATACGCCACTCCGAGGAGCCAGGGTCTATACCCGCAACTAGCACAAAGCTACTTGCCTCCAAGCTTAAGACCGTCACGGCTTGTAAGAGGTGCGAGTTGCATGGTGCATCACAGGATCGGGATGGGGAATTAGTGAGGCGGTTAAACTAGTGGAACAACTGTCAAGCAACGGCTGGACCATTGATGGATTTGTTTCTGAAGCGGGGTTTTACGTTCTGAGGATGTATGGGCTCTGGAAGCGATTTGCACAGAACGTAACTAGCCTCGCTCTCGAGCATCTGGAGAAACCAGTATATCAGAGTGCGCTTCGGGTATGGGGAGGCGCTTATGCAGCAGTCGTAATAGCACCCTGTACAACCAATACGGTAGCTAAGCTAGTAGAGGGAATAGCAGATACACTCGTGACTTGTGTAGCAACGTATGCACGAAAAACGAAAACGCCACTTGTTGTTGCCCCAGCGGATGTAGGAGAAAGACGCCAAAGTCTTCTTCCGCCCTACATCGATCAGAGGAGGTGTAAGCGCTGTGAGGATTGTGTAGCGGCAAAAGCGTGTCCACGAGAAGCGATATGGTTTGATGGGAGACAGTACCATATCGACTTACGATTGTGTAACGGGTGTGCACGCTGTAAGGAAGCTTGTCCCTATGAAGCGGTAGTCATACATAAACGGATAGAGATACGAATCAGACCCTTTGACAAGAGGCTTGTGGAGAGACTACATCAGTTCCCTGAAATAATGGTCGCAACTACCATAGAAAGAATTGCTACTATTCTTCAGCAGATAATGACTTCCGCTCAGGACCGATAAACGGTATGATGCAAAGGAAGCGGAGGAGCAGTTTGCCCGTGTTTTTGAAGTAATGCTCCTTATTCGGAGGTATGAACACCACGTAACCAGGTGCAATGCGATGCTCTTCGCCTTCGAACCATACAATACCCTCTCCTTCGAGGACAAAAACACCGTGTTCCCATGGGTGTTTGTGCTGAGGTGTTTGACCACCAGGGTCTAGTGTGAACATACGGAGTGCGAAGTTGTCTGTTCCGTCGATCCGTGAGATGAGCCAGCGTATGCGTGCACCTACAGCGCCTTCTTCTTCTACAGCTTTTTCTGAAATGTTTTCGTAATGGGTGGCTTTGAACGGCATCGTGGATTTTAGAGAGGCTGTTTTAGCGGTTAGGATACGGCAGTTCGAAGCTGCAGGACTGCATTAAAGATGTCCTCAGGGGTAGCGCCCACGAGGGTAGCATCGCTTTGTTGTATTGCTTGCTGGATGGCGGTCCTAACTGCGTTTTCATCGTCTAGTGATTTACCGGTAAGAGCAGATTCTATTCTTTTCACCACGGTATAAGGTATTGCAAAGAAATCGCCTGCTATCGCTATATCGCGTATTTGATACCCGTCGAGCTGAGCGATAACACGGATCAGTTTGCGTGCTTTGTACCTCACCTCAACGACCGTAACATCGTGAGCGACTTTGACACGGTGAAATAGTGTAGGGTGGTCAGAAGTGATGGCATGAAGCCATTCGTGCGATTTGTGTCTAGGAAGCACTTCTTCAGCGAAGAAGCGTTTTTCCTCCGGAGTAACCTCTCCTGGCTTCAGTTCAATACCTATCGTTTTGAAGCCTTCTATGGCCGCTTGTTTGATTTCTTCTAGTGGCGGTATGGTTCCCAACTCTCTTCTAATGGAGGTTATCCACTCGCGCATAGAACTAACGAGTTTATCTCTGAACTTTTCATCTGGTACGCGTAACACTCGAGCGGCTTCATCGAAGTTGAAGTCCATGATGAAGTTACCTACGACTATGACAGCATCCTCCCATATACCAGCACCCGTACCAGAGATCTTTCTTCCACGTACAACGATGTCATTAACAGGACGGTATTCAGCGGGAATCCCTAGCCTCCGGTACGCAGCAACTATAGCGGTAAGGAAGTATCTAAACAGGTCGTCGACACGGGGAGGTACTTGAGGATGGTCTTTAGGTCCTATGATCTGAAAGAACAGTTGATGACTATTGAGAAAAACAGCACCACCACCTAAGGATCTTCGTATAGTCGGATACCCTTGGGTCTTGCAGTAGTCTACATCAACAACGTTTTCGAGGATTTGATGCACTCCAATACATACGTAAGGAGAAGCAGGAAGACAGAAGATTACCGTAGGAGGAGCGATACCTTTGCTAACTGCAAGAGCCGTAGCTTCGTAAAAGCACTGAGCGCGATAAGGATCTACGTAACCGAGGTCTAGGAGACGCCAAGCCACCGAGTAGGAGGCTAGTCCTGAGAAAAGACTTGTGTGATGCTAACTCTAATAATACGAGCAACGAGCGCCTAAGCATGAAGAGAAGGACTCGTAGTACTCACACACCACTATTGCTGATCGGACTACTTCTTACAGTACCCTTCGCCGCTTTAGTGTTGAATGCAGTACATGTAAAGGGTATGAAAAGCTGGCCCTACCCCATAATCATAACCTCCGATAACGAGTTCACAGCGGATAACGGAGTCTCGTCAGGTTCGGGCACTAAAAAAGATCCGTACATCATCGAGAACTTGATTATAGACTATGGTATAAGAATATATAGTACTACTAAGTACTTGATCATACGCAACTGTATTATACGCAGAGCGCCTGAAGGATCTATCTCTTACTTCCCAGTAATAGAAATTGGAAACGCGAGGAACATCCGATTCGAAAACTGTGTAATCACCTGTGGAGGATGGGGGGTTTTCCTAAACACTACAAAGCAAATCTCGCTCATCAATTGCACAATCCATGACCTCCTCTTCGGTGGGATATGGGCGTACTTCAACTACTGGGCATATTGGGATCTAGGGACGGAAGTGCTTAACAAGTACCTCGTGATTAACTCTTGTAGTATATATAATGTAAAAGAATGTGCCATACTTCTAGACGCAGTCTATACCGGTGCAGTAACGAACTGTACCATATCTAACTGTGGTGAAGGCATTAGAGCGAGCTTTGCTGTAAACGTGACCATCTCAGGAAACCGCATAACAAACGTGAAAGAAGCTGCCATCTGGCTTGATACAACGGATACCGCATGGTTCGATTTCAATTATACCTCAGGGGTTGTAGCTAACAACAAGATATGCAACTGCACCTACGGTCTCGTTGTTATGCTAGCAAGCAATCTAACGATAAGCGGTAATGTTGTTGACGGATGCTCGTACGGCTTCGGTATTTGTAGTATTGGAGATAGCGCACAGCTGTATCATGATATAGATAGCAGTAATATTGTAAACGGCAAACCACTTCTGTGGCTTGTCGATCAGCAAAATGTAGTAATTGATGGAAGTAAAACACCAGCAGCATGGATCGGTATAGTAGGTTGCTCCAACATAGTTATCAAAAACTACGAGATTTCAAATCAATTCTGTGGAATAATAGTAGCAGATTCTACCGGCTGGGAGCTACGAAATGTGACGGTTAAGCATAACATCTTAGGAGTTCTTTGCATAAATAGTGGTGGCAGTATGTACAATTGTAAGTTTGTAGGAAATAACTATCATTATGGATTAATAGCAGATATTCTAAAACCTGTAGGAGGAGGATACGTGGACATCTATACATGGGAAAATATGAAGAACAAAGGCTTCTGGGGAGCGTGTAGGCTCTTTAATGTCTCCTTTGATGGACGAAGCGGTGTATCGTTTACTAGTGACCAGTTCTGCGCGCCAGATGGATCGCTTGTATCCTTCGAAAGCGTCAGAGTTACAACAACGGAGGTTGTTCTTTATACAACAGGAGGGACGGTTTCGTACCCGATTCAAGGTCCGCCCATATGTCTATCGGCTATGGACTGCAGAAATCCAATAGTAGTGGAGGGAATGGTAGCACGACAGATGATCACAGGGGTGTTAGTTGATTCCTGTAGCAATGTAACAGTGAAGGACTCAATGATAGAAGGTTGTTTGTTTGGAGTTATGCATCTTGGTACCTCTAGTGCGATATCAGGACTACATTTTATTGATACAACTATAGAAAGAAATCACTGTGTAGGAGTGTTTCTCAATACAGCAGGAGGGAAGCTAGATCTCACTCGCTGCATAGTGCGAGAGAATGGAGTGGGAGCGTGTATATGGAACGGTATGCAGTTATCTACATGGAAAGACTCAATGTTCATAAACAACACACATATACTGTGGTGGATTACTGGATACGCGCTGACAACACAGCTTCCAGCGGGTGTCTTTGCGTTTGCTTACTCTCCAGGGTACGACCTCTATAATTGCACCTTCGAAAACCTGCTGTTCGAAGGACATATGATAGACATATTTTTTGAGATGCTAGGTATAGGGCTAAATCGAAAGAACACGTTTAGAGGATGTGTCTTCAAATCATCAACAGGCATACTAGCGTTCCTCGGTAGCTTAGGTCCGAACCTAATTTACAACAACGCGTTCATGACTGGCTTTGGGATGACGGCCTGGGAAGCAGGTCCACAACCGTTCAGTAGTGTTAATTG
>QMWL02000003.1 GCA_003661605.2 archaeon | reverse complement strand
GCTCGGGAGTCCCTACGTAGACGAGTTCTATGCGTCTGAACTCTTGTAAGCGAACCAGTCCTTCAACACCGCCACCCTCCCAGCGATAGGTCCATCCTGATGCGTCAAAGAACCGATAGGGAAGCTTGTTGACATCTAACACCTCACCTGCGAGGAACTGCCAGAAGGGCTCGCACTGCGCGGGAGCGAGTACATAATCAGGGTCCTTGAGCACTTTACGCAGTTCAACGCGATCTACCTCATCTTCAACAAACGCGCGCTCCTTGAAACGAGCAAAGGCTTCTGGGTCTCGTGGTGGAGGGCATACGTAATACATCCCCTCAGGTATGCTGGTGAGATAGCCGGGCATTCGTTTCATCACTTCGAGAGGGATGAGCTTGGGTAGGAAGAAGGGTTGGAAGCCGAGCTTGCGTACGATGTGCTCCATGAGTAAGCTTTCGATGGCGTAGATAAGTTCAGCAAAGGGGGGAGTGTATATCCACTGACCGCGACCTGGGAACTCTTTAATCCATCCCAACTCTACAGCTACTTGAGCAGGATCTTTGTTGAAGCGTATTGGTCGTTCAGCGCCTCTCATTATGATGATAGGGGTCGGGCGGCGCGCTGGCGCTGTTGATTCGATAACCAATTTTTCTATGAGCGATACGATACGGTCAGGGACTCCACGCTCTAGATCACGGTCACGAAGGTCAGTAAGTACTGCTCGTAGTGTAGCATCTCTCTGATTAACCTTTACTACGTAGCTAATGCGAGCAATGCGCTCTGAGAGATTACTTGGTAGGGGGGAGTCGAATGTCATTTCAACGGTATACTGAAGCATGGATAGTCCTCGGATACCGATTCTCTTGGATCCGAGTAGCGGTGCTAGCTGTTTTCGTATTCGAAGTGCAGCAGCATGTGCGCGAACTCGGCGACCTGTCTTGATCAAGAAACGGATCTCTGCACCCTCAACCCGCCACTCGGTAATCTGCGCAGCTTCCTCTAGCAAGTCTTGAGGAACTCCACGTGTAAGGACTTCCTTGTTCATGCGGTCGACGAAAGCCTGTAGATCGTCTACAACTACAGATGCATCAGTACTGGTTCGAAAGACGGCGATGCCTTGGGTCTTGATTCTATCCACTTTCATTTTACCGCCCGTAGGGTCCGTTCTGCCACTTGAAGAGCCTCTAAAAGGTCATCGAGCGTTGCAATAAGGCTACGAAGACCTCGAGTGCACTCGATAAGGAACTCTGTAACCTGTTCTTTTCGAAGAGCATGTATCGACAACCCTTCAGGAAGAGTGCGATTATCAGGATGTACTGCTTCGAATACAGCGCTCTCAAGAGCCTCTACTCTAAGGTGAGCTTGTAGTTTAGGCGAGGGCTGTTTCAATTCTCTGTCTGACGAGCTCGATAAATTTCTGTTTATGCCCAGAGTCGAAAGATGCACCCGCTGCGACACCATGACCACCACCTACGCCTCCGACCGCCTCAGCAATTTCCCCAAGCAACCTACCTAAGTGGAGCTTGGGTTGCACCATCTTCCCTGGTGCTGAAACATAGCGAGCTGATACTTTAACTAGTACTTGGTCGCGGTACTTGTATTCTGCGAGACCAACAACTATCGAGTCTTTAGGATAAAGTCCTGAAGTGGCGAGGATCGACACAACGCTACTAATTAATCGCTCGTCAATCAAGTTTCCCGCATCAATGACGTAAAGGTGAGGCGAAATTTGGCGTGAGAGTCCCTGATTGGTTATCAGGGAGAGTGCTGATGCTATTCGTTGTCGATGTTGTTCCATAAGCCGATAAGCCTCTTCCAAAGAGCGCCCCCGATCCCCTAGCGCGATCGCGATACCTATATCTGAACGCCCACCTTTGCCGCATGCATTTAGAAGCGAGGAAAACTCCCTAGCATCATAGGTGGGGTCCTGAGGGTTCTCTTCGGTTATCACATAGTTTTCTCCGAAGAAAGCACTTTCATCTACTGGCTGACCGCTCATAGATGCGATTTTTTCGGCTAACGCGCGCGCGAGAACTTGTTGTTCTACAGGACTGAGGTCTGCTGGTCGGCGCGGTCTACCTGAGTCATCTACTAAGCGAATACCTATGCGAATTAGCAGGTTGGAAGCGGCGGTTTCATCGCCTGATATACCGGGAACGTAGGGGGAGAACATACAAGCAACCGCTTTCTCTACAGGGCGGCGTGCCCAACCGAATACAACGATGCCTTCGCATATTTTCAGGTACCCCTTTAGCGCGGCCTCCTTAGCGATCTTTCTATTCATTCCTTGAAGCTTGTTAATGGGGCGGTCCTGAAGGTCGCCGAGTGCGCCTACGATTGCAAGAGGGGCTAAGCGGTAGGGGTTACTTATGAGGCTTCGGATTGTAAGGTAGGTGACAGCTGCGCCGCTAATCCACTTGTCTCCATCAAAGCCGGAGCGATAGGGATTGACCTCAACTACGTGTTTAGGAGACCCCCTACTTGCGTGGTGATCAAGTACGAAAACGGGCTTGTCTGGTAGTATCTCCTCGATCTCAGGTATCATCGCACTGCCGAGGTCTAGAAACGCTATGGCGTCGTAGGGTAGAGTTTTGATCTCCTCGAGAAAGGAGGTATCGAGCGATAAGATGCTGCGAATCAGGAAGAACTTACGGTGCTCCTCCAACATTTTCGCAAAGATCCCAGCAGCAGCAATTCCATCCGCATCTACGTGCGTTACTACGAGGAAGGAATTTACGGAGAAAAGCGTATCCTTGAGCTTACCTGAAGCTATTTCTACAGCTTGGTGGAAAAGTTCCTCTCGATCGGGTGTGTCTACCCGAACGAGGCTATGGCTGTTTCGTACTTCCAATCTGGCGGCAAGCGACCGATCCGCTTGTAATACTTGGCAAGACGCCGAATCTTCGACTCTACTAGCATTAAGGCGCGCTTGTTGCTGTAGTCCTTTCGATGCTGTTCTAGGTGCTTCCTTATGCGCTGTGCCCGTTTTATTAGGTTAGCCAGATCCTCTGGGATATCGAACTTAATACCGTGGTCTTCGAGTATCTGCGTTATCCGCTTTCCAGTAATTTCGCGAACATCAGGGATGGCATACTGATCGCGTAGTAGAAGCCCGATCATCGAGGGCGAGTAGCCTTGCCTAGCAAGCTTGACAACCAACCCCTCAACTTCCTCCGGGGATACCTGAATGGGTGGACGTAGACCTGGGGGTCGTGGCTTCGACCCCGACTTGCCCTTTCTTCTAGCGTGAATGCGTCCCAACGGGGTGGCTCAGCCTGTGCGCGTACTTAAGTGGTTCGGCGTTGCAGAAACCACTGTGCGAAAGCGGTGAATGCGCGTGCACGGTGAGATACACGGTTCTTTTCCTCGGTAGACATTTCAGAGAAGGGCTTTGTGAATCCCTCTGGAATGAAGATGGGATCAAATCCAAAGCCTGCGATGCGCGCGCCTTCTTGGAGAGCGATTTGACCAGAGACGCAGCCGTGGAATAGTACGGGATCGTGAAGCTGAGGATCTATGAATGCAACAACTGCTCTAAACTCGGCGGCTCTATCGTGGACTCCTTCCATTAGCTTCAGGATGCCGCTACATCCAATAGTGCGAAGCACGTAAGAAGAGAAGGGACCAGGAAAGCCTTTGAGCGCGCGAATAAATAACCCGGAGTCTTCTACAACGAGAGGTTGCTTTAGGATC
The DNA here is from genome assembly GCA_003661605.2 of archaeon. GTDB lineage: Archaea > Thermoproteota > QMWL01 > QMWL01 > QMWL01 > QMWL01. Next base: position 17,897 of record QMWL02000003.1, on the reverse strand, counting down.
TTTGCCGCTTGCTGTGCCTTGTGTCGTACAATTTCTTCAAGGTTGTCGGATTGAATTTCGATCAGGTCTAGCTTTTTGGGTATAATGCCAATGCCAAAGGGACGTAAAAGAAGGGCTACCTCCCACGCTTTTCCAGGGTTTCCAGTAACGAAGATAAGTGATTTACCGTAGTTCGCGTGAGACATATCGTCCTCTTCTTTCGATCTCGGAGACCTTCTTAAGAACGGTGTTCGTCCTGTTCTTTCCTGCAACCCGCTGGTAACCTCTGATAAATGCCTCGAATAGTTCGTTAAAGTACTTGAAGTGGACGCTCAGCAAGCTTCGCTTAAACAACAGTACGTCTACTCCAAAGTCTTCAACGGTAACAGCACTCTTTGCAAGTCCAAAGTCGAAGAGTACTACTTGTTCGTCGGAGAATATCGCATTGGATGTGGTGAGATCTCCGTGGACAATGCTGTGGGTGTGGAGGAGTGCTGCGAGACTGCCAAGCTGCTCTACAGCGTCTTCATCAGGTGTACGAAGTAGGTGCTCGCGTAGCAGTATTCCCTCTACGTACTCCATTATGATAGTAGCGTTGTGTAAATCTACGTGAAGAACAGTGGGTGTAGGTACGCCGTAGCGTTTTACCTTGTAGAGAAAGTAGGCTTCAAGCTTCGTGCGCCTCGCGCGGATAATGGTATCCAGCTCGCGCACCCGATAGGGTTTGGAGACGCGAACTTTCGCAACCGCTCGAAAACCGTGCCAGTCCTCGATTAGGTAAATGTGAGCTTCAGCGCCTCTTGCGATCAGGCGTGCTTTCTCCAAGGTATAGGTACTTGATCGATGCGCCACCTCGGTTTAACAAGGCTGTCGCGGATAGGTGTTACGGCTCCACTCTGATAGGCAAGTAAGCCAGTCCATGCGATCATTGCACCATTATCTACCGCAAATCGACGGTCGACAACACCGAACCGTGCACCATGTTCTTTAGCTACAGCAGCCAGCATCTCCTGTAGACGTTGATTTGCTGCCACACCACCGGTAAGCATTAGTTCATCGCTACGCGTGTGTGCAAGGGCTCGTTCGGCGACTTCACAGACCATGGCAAAGGCTGTTTCTTGTAGGCTGTAGCAGACGTCCTCGATAGGAACACCTTGTTTGAGCAGGCGAAGCGCATGGGTGAGTAATCCTGAGAAGGACAGGTCCATGCCCTTGACGGTATACGGGAGCTCGATGTAGCGCTGGGAGCGTTTGGCTAGCCGTTCTACGGCAGGACCGCCTGGAAAGGGGAGGCCTGCGCGTTGAGCAAAGCTGTCGAGAAGATTCCCAAGCGCGATGTCGAGGGTCTCACCGTAAACGCGAAAGAAGCCTTCCTCGAACCGCGTAATGAGGGAGTTTCCTCCTGATACATATACGGTTAGAGGGTTTTTCATGTTCAGCAAGAGACAGCCAATCTCAACATGTGCTACGCAGTGGTTTACTCCAACAAGTGGTTTGTTGAAGTAAGCTGCAAGAGTTCTGGCGACGGTGGCGCCTGTTCGGAGAGCAGGTCCGAGACCCGGTCCTTGAGTGAAAGCGATTACATCCACTTCTTTTATGGAAATACTAGCTTCTTCGAGCGCTCGCCGCAGAATAGTGGGAGCTGATTGCGCGTGATGGCGTGCCGCTTCTCGAGGGTGTATTCCTCCCTTCGGAGGAATATAGCTACTCGTTACTAAGGAGAGGACATGACCGTTGCTATCTACGATTCCGACGGAGAAGTCATTAGCGCTGGACTCAATCCCAAGGCAGATCATCTAACGAGAGCGTTCACGCACCCACTCTGTGTAGTGGCATTTCCCGCAGTACCAGCGAGGTTGAGGCTTGCGGTGAAACGCCATAAAGCTGTCGCAGCGTGGGCACTTGCGGTTTATGCGAGCTAACTTATCGCCTTCGATCTTGTAGTAGCACCATACGCCACGTTTCTCCTTTTTCTCTCGTTCCTTCTTGGGCAACCTACTTCTTGCGTCGTTTCTGCTCTCTTAATCCTTCAAGAACGCGCGCACGCTCCTCTTTAGGCAAGTGCCGTAGAAGTACATGTTGGTGGACGATGCGTTGTAGTGCTTCCTTGCTGGTATAGTAGGAGGCCTTAATTCGGTGAAGACCGGGTTTAGATGATATTTTTTCGATAATGATAAGTTCAGGATCTACTTTAAGCAGTTCTGCGAGTTTTTTACGAACTTCAATACGCGGTGGAGTAGGTGTGAAGCCGCGTTCTATCGCCTCGATCTCGATGCGCTCTAGGAGGGGGTTTTCTCGTTTGGCAATGATTTCCAAGGCAGCTGGTAGCGCAGGTGAGGAATTTAAGCTATGCTTCGACTAGTTCCATAGAGTTGAGAAAGTCTTGGAACCGTGCGCGAGTCTCCGCATTTACGTGGACAAGAACTACACCTTGCTGAGGCTGACCGTAGAGGACGACGCTGCTATCAGGGAGGTACAGCACGACGGGAATAAGAAGTAGGTCCTCTTCACCCCGGACTTCTACGAGTACGGGCTCGGGGCGGTTGATGGCGGACTTAACGGCGTGAATAGCGAGTTCAGTAAGCGTACCTGCAGGGTTTCTCGTTGCGATACGCTGAGAATACGCGGGCCGAATTCGGTCGATGAGGTATGATTCTGCGCGTCTGCGTGCTACACGATAATCGACGATAGCAACCTTGGGCTGTACACCGTGCTGTAGTAAGCTAGCTACTACTACGTCGCCGACGGCGGCAAGTATGGTTGGATTGGGTATCGTCGCTAAAGCGTCCTCAACGGAGGGGAATAGTTGTCCGAGAGGCTTGCGAAGGGTTTTCCGAGTTTCTGAGTCGAGGTACCAGTAGCGTGTTTTCACTGTATGCGGATCCCGTATTTGCCGCTTTCGCTAACACCCAACAACCGTGCGAGTTCTGAATCGTCAGGGTTGAGAACGATCGCTACCCCCACATAGGAAGTTGCTATATCGCTGGACCCACAGTAGGGGCAGCGTTCGGTACCTCTAGGGACTAGGTGTTTGCAGCTTCTGCAAGCCCACTCCTGTACCAACGCTACTTACCGGCTTTCTTCGCCTTTTTCTTTTTCTTCTCTTCTTCTGGCTGAAGTTCAGCTCTAATCCACTCGAACTTACCGAGTCCGGGCTGACGGCAAGTAACACCGATTTTCCAGGCTCGCCCTGGCCTGTACTCAGATACAGAGGATATGCGAAAGCGAATATAATCGCCTATGCGTAAAACACGATGCGTTGTTCTCCCCACTAGTGTATTAGATGCTTTGTCGTAGCGAACGGCGTCGTCGGTAACTTGGGATATGTGCAAGAAGACCTCTCGGTGGGGTAAAACGCGAACAAACGCACCAAAGTCGGCGATATCGGAGACCTGTCCCTCCATTACTTCCCCAGGTTCAGGGCTAAATACAAGCGCAGTAACCGTAGCAGTGTGCACAGTACAGCCTTCTCCAGGCAGTACTCTACCATAGGGGTTTACTCGTACATCGAGGATTGCGAGAATTTCTCCAAGACCGCGAACAACTTGTCGCTCGTACTTAGTTTTCAGTATCGATAATGCAGTTTGTTCAACAGGCTTGTCAAACTCCCTAGGTTCAATCTTCACCATTTCCTCAAACTGGACTAGGAGGAACACGTCGAACCGCGTTAGGTCGTATAATATGTTTTCACGAAGCTAAATCGCACCATCGAGGAAAAGGAGTGCTTTCTTTCTGAGAAAGATGACGGGAACGCCGTGCTTACGGAGCTTTCTCCGCAGCTCTAGGTCGAAGGTCAACACAGGGTATTGTAGTTTGGTAGCCAGTTCGAGAATTGCTTGATCGCCCTGTAGAGTGGGGGAGTGATCTAAGATTCTCCATCCTTTTGTAGAAATTAGCTCGAGGACAGTGCGCGCTAACCTTGCACGACTCTTAGGGGGTTTCTTAGTCAATGCTTCAATTTCATCATATACGGCGCGGGGGATGAGAAGCTCGAATCGACCTACGAGTCCTGTGAGCTGATCTTCTATGTCGATTCCGAGTTGGAGAATGGAGAGAAGCGCGCTCGTATCCACAAGTACCCGTGTAGTCAGAGTTGGCGGACGAACCCGTATCCGATGAGACGCCACTTACGCTGAATGAGGCGACTGAGCGCTACCCTATCTCCTGCCTGCGCACAAATAGGTCGTTTAAGCCGCATGACGATGGCGTCTTTACGCACTTCAGTAACGACACCGGGGCTGAGTGTCGTTCGGTGAGTTACGATAAGCGGTTCGCCTTTTCTAACCGCAGCGACAGGAATTTCGTGCTCCGTTCCTACAACAGCTTCAAACAGTCGGTGCTCGATTTCAACTTCGGAGATAGGTTCAGGAATTGAGCCAGGGGCTCCTGCTAGGTTTCCCACCAGACTATCAGATTTTGTATAGAAGGGGTCGAGGTCTGTTTGTATTGCGATAAGACCTCCAGGTGTTGCTTGGTCAAAGGCGTGGCGTCCAGAGCGTATCTCAAGGACTTCTGCGTAAAGAGGTTCATAGGTCTGTTGTCGTTCGTTAAAAACGCCGGGACGTATCTCAAGTTCGTCCCCAACGCGAACTATGCCTTGGAGAGGGGCACCACCGATGACGCCCCCTTTCAGTTCTGTTATGGGAGTACCAGGTTTGTTTACATCGAAGGAGCGTAGAACGGGCATTTGAAAGGGGAGAGATGTATCGCGTTCAGGTGTGGGAATGTATTCCTGAATTGCCCATAGGACTACATCTAGGTTTACGCGTTGATGCGCGGAGACAGGGATGACAGGGGCGCTAGCGTAGGGGGTTTTAGAAAGGAATTCGCGAATGGATTGGTAGTGTGTGTACGCATCTTCTTTGGATACAAGTTCGATCTTGGACTGAACGACAACTACGTTTTCGACGCCAATGATTGATAGCGCTAAGGTGTGCTCCTTGGTTTGAGGACGGGGACAGGGCTCGTTTGCGGCTATTACTAGCATTGCGCCGTCCATGGCAGCAGTACCTGCTAGCATCGTACTCATCAGGCTGTCATGACCAGGGCAGTCAACGAAGCTGATACGTCGCTGGAACTCCGTTTCAGATAAGCAGTTGGGGCAAACGGGTTGCGTTGTATAGGCTTCAAATCCCTCGCAGGAGGGGCATTTGTATATGTTTACATCTGCAAATCCAATTCGAATTGTGATACCACGCTTTAGCTCCTCACTATGCTTTGCTGCCCATATGCCAGTAATAGCATAGAGTAGTGTAGTCTTTCCGTGATCTACGTGACCAGCGGTCCCTATCGAAACCTCTGGTAGGACGACGGGTTCCTTTTGACGAGTCACTGCTCTGTAGCTTCTTCAGACTTCTTCTTTTCCTCTGCCCGTTCCTCCTTTCCTTTGCTAATGATCACAACGTTCAGCTGTCGTATAAAGGGAGATACAACTTCGCCACGAACGAGCTTTCGACGCCGCTCACCCCTCCTTCTTGGATGAAATCCAACTCCACCTGATAGTAATAAGGCTCGCCTACCCGTGCCTGGTAAACCAGGCTTCATCGGCACGCCATCAACATCGGTTCCTCCAGTTATCTTCAGCTTCCATCCGGTCTTGCCTATTATCGCTCCGTCGATTACATCACCGATACGTTTACCGAAAAGCGCCGCGGATCGACGGTCGTCTAGCTCGAATTTCTCTGCACGCCCTGTTTCTGGATCGGATACTACTAGCTGTATACCCATTGGGAGGAGGGTTCTTCAAAACTCTCTTATGAGTATTTTTCAGACTATCGCGCCCACAGCGGGTCCTTTTCTCGTTTGATGCGGACTAGCTCTAGTAGGACCTCCTTTTCATCAGGTTCTAGTGCCTCCGAGTAACGGCGTAGCCAAGCAAATGCGTGAGGTTCTGGTACGGATACTAATAGAGTGTCTCCTTCCTTGATGTGGCGCCCGATCATTATTCGATCGCTATCGAGGGATATAGCTACCTGGTCGCCTTTAACCGCCTCAGGTATCGATTTTCCGTGTTTTTGGATCGATTTAATGGGTGCTTTGAGTTCCACACCGTCTGGTCGTATGAACGAGTAGCCGGGCTTTATTTTGCCTGCGAGAACTTCTACACCGAAAATGGGGGGCTTACTTCTGCGAAATACGCATCCAGGGATAACGCGCACTTTACCTGGTCGTACCATGAGGTCAATTTCTGACACCTTCTTCGATCTAACTTGCTCCCGCCATTCTAGGTAGTCCTCGAATATGCGGTAAAGGACGTCTCCGCTGAAAATCCTAACAATAAGCCTCACGGCTTCTTCTTGAGCTTCCTCAAGTACCCGTGTTTGAAAAGCAAGGATAGCCCCGAGTTCGGGTTCTTTTCTGCTAACGGCGTGAGCTTCGACTACATCGCGTTTTGAAACAGGACCTACGTCTGCCTTTCGAACTGGTATTTCCACGCGCCGAGCATAGGCAATCATGGCCTCAAGCGAGCCAAGAGTGTCTGCTTTGACGACCACACCTATCCTATCAGTTTCGAAGATCATTTCCCGAAGCTGACCCAGCAGCTGCTTTCGAATCTGCTCTTCGGTTTGGGGGTCAGGTGCGACGAACAACTCTGCACCGGGTAGTACGTTGATCCGATCACTAAACACGATCTTAGCACCTGCAGCAGCGGAGATCGAGTTGACGAACGAGAAACGTGTTCGTCGGTCGCGTATATCTCCCATGCCCGTTGGCATTAGGATAGCCTTGATCGTCGTAGTAACGGGACCCTCTTTGCTAAGAGTAACTATGCGGTCGTTTTTACGTAGGACACCGTCATAAAGAACGATTCGCGCGGTCTCGCCGAGACCCTCTTCCTCAGATACTTCAAGAACAACAGCCTTACCAGGTCCTTCGCTGACGCGAAGCTGATCGGTTAGGTAGCGCTGTGCGAGCCCCATTGTAACTGCGAGAAGTTCAGCAACACCCTCGCCAGTCTTCCCGCTAACTGGAACTACAGCAACGGTACGGGTGAAGTCAGTAATGCTGTAGTAAAGATCCGCATTGAAGCCAAATCGGTTTAGCCCTTCTACAATGGCATAGATTCGTTGAAGAAACTGTGTACGTGCGTCAGCACTCTGCTTTTCCAGCGATTTAGAGATAGGTAGGTCTGGATGCGGTCTCCATCCAGGTATGAGATCGATCTTTGTTGCTGCAACTAGGAAAGGAGTTCGCCGCTCACGCAGTATTTCGATTGCCTCGATTGTCTGCTCCTGTATCCCTTGCATGATATCTATTACCAGAATGGCTATGTCCGCAACTGAACCACCACGCTTTCGCAAGTTGTAGAATATAGCGTGTCCAGGAGTATCTATGAACAGAAGACCTGGTAGCTTGAATGCAGTAGAAAAGGACGGTCCTAGAACGCGGCGGCAGAGCTGAACGATTACATCACTAGGAACAAAGCTAGCTCCAATATGCTGTGTGATCCTTCCTGGCTCGCGAACCGCAACAGTGGTTCCGCGTATCTGGTCAAGTAGCGTAGTTTTGCCGTGGTCGATGTGTCCGAGTACGCAGACCAATGGTTGGCGAAGTGGCAAGGCGTAGGTGGACTATGTGTAGCTAATACGCTTAGCTGATTAGTTCTTCTTCGCGAAATAGAAGCGCTATCTCGCGTTGAGCGTGCTGAAGGGAGTCTGCAGCGTGAACAACATTTTCACGAACGTTTGAACCGAAATCCCCCCGAATAGTACCTTTGGGTGCTTCGGCAGGATTGGTTGGTCCGATAAGTGCGCGTACGCGAGACACAGCATTATCGCCCTCGATGCAAATAGCCACTATGGGTCCGGAGGTCATGAACTCGATTAAAGGCTCGAAGAATTCTTTCCCACGATGCTGGGCGTAAAGAGATTCAGCGAGTGGACGGCTTAGGTGTAGCATTTTGAGACCTACAATCCGAAGGCCTGCTCTCTCTAAGCGGCGGAGGACTTCTCCTACGAGGCCTCGACGTACGCCATCTGGCTTTACGATCACGAGCGTTCTTTCAAGCAATTAACGTCGGCGAGGTCTATACCGTGTAGTCCACTTGAGCTTAGTAGGGTCTCTACCCATTAGGAAGTTCTTTCGGCACTTGCTAGAGCACAGCCAGATAACGGATCCATCATTCTTAACAAACATAATTCCATGTGTTTCCAAGAATTTGCGACCGCAAAAATGACAGATACGCTCACGTGGCATTCACTAGCCGATACGACGTGCCTCTCGCTCCGTTTCTCGTAGCATGAGGATGTCGCCAACGCGAACGGGGCCCTTTACGTTTCTGAGGAGCACGCGTCCTCTATCTTTTCCACGTAGTATCTGTACGCGAACTTGAATTACTTCTCCAGTAATCCCTGTTCGTCCTACGATTTCAACAACACGAGCGGGAGTCGCAGTGTCCTCTTTACTGCTCATTCTGTAGCTACTCCGCGTATCTCGTTGATGCGTTTGATTATTGTTTCAAGAAGAGCTTGAGCATCACCAGCTTCGATTATGGCGGCCGAGGACGCATTGACTTCTAGACCACAGGCTTCGCCAAGCCTACGCTTGCTATCGACGTATCCGTAGGGAACCTTGGTTTCTTCGCAGAGCAGGGGTAAGTGTGCTACAATTTGAGGAGGATCCACGTCTTCAGCAATAGCAACGAACTTGGCCTGTCGCCGTTCAACAGCTTTCGTAGTCTCATTGACCCCCTTGCGAATGCGTCCTGTTTCGCGAGCGATGCGGAAAGCCTCGTATATTTGATCCATTAGGTCCTTGGGGGTCTCGAACTTCACATAGGGTGGTTTTTTGGACATTTTCCCACCTCCGAGTTGCGTCGCCCGCTATTCCGTTTTTAGCGTTTGCTGGCTAACTGTGAGCGTAGTAGAGAACAACGGGCGCAGTACTATCTATGCGAGCGAAGCCAAATCGAACCAGCTGCACCACAGTACTGACGCCCAGCTTTACAACAGAGGGTTCGATCACACCTTTTCTTTCTGAAGCATCGGGCATAACTACCGTTGCGGAGAGGTGATCATGCACAGGAACCCATTGGATAATACGTGCGCCCTGTTTTTTCGCTTCACTCACATCCTTGGAGTGGAACACCGCCTCTGCACGCGTCTCGGAGATTGAGACGATCTTAACGTTGATGAATCCCATAAGACGTACAACATCCCCTAAACTTAGATCGTTAAGATCTACAAAGACAGAAAGTTCGTTACCTGCAGGTATTGTAAACGATCGAGAACCGAGTTTGGTGTGCTCAGGGTGGAAGGGTATCGTAATTTGTAGCATAGGATGCTCCCATTTTATATGAAGAGGAAGCGGGTTGTTTACAAAGAATATGCGGTAAGCGCTAGGTTCTACGTGTTTTTTGTTAATTGCACAGAATTTGGACCAGGAGATCATGGCGTCGGAGGGCTTAATACCTACCTCGTAGATTAGGTCACGTATAGCGTCTGGTGTAAACCCGCGACGACGGAGTGCGGCAAGCGTAACCAGTCGAGGATCATCCCATGATTTGTATAGACCTTCTTTAAGCCCTTTAAGCATCTTAGACTTGCTCATGATAACACCTTCTATTCCAAGGCGCCCGTGATGGATAGTAGTAGGATACTCCCAACCCATCCACTGATACAAGAACCGTTGTTTTTCCTCGTTTGTAACATGCTCCTTACCTCGGATGATGTGCGTAATGCGCATTACGTGATCATCGATCGCACATGCAAAGTTGTAGAGTGGCCAAACAACGTACCTAGACCCCGTTCTTGGATGGGGGTGTTTCTCCGTGTCTATTATACGAAGCCCTGCCCAATCACGAACAGCGGGATTTGGATAGTGTAAGTCCGTTTTAATGCGAAGAACAGCTTCTCCCTCCCCATACTCTCCAGACAGCATCTTGTCAAAGCGCTCGTTATGAACTTCAGGAGGTAGGTTGCGATCAGGGCAAGGTTTTTCCGCGCGTATGTAGCTGCGAAACTGTTCAGGAGGGCAGAGGCAGACATATGCGCCACCTAATGCGATAAGCTGACGTGCTATATCGTAGTATAGCTCCATCCTATCACTCTGGTAGTACTTCTCATCCCAACGGCAGCCGAGCCAGAGCAGATCTTCTTCAATCACTTTGTAGTATTCCAATTGTGGAGGCTTAGTGCGGGGGTCGGTGTCCTCGAACCTCAGTATAAACTGACCGTTGTACATTCTCGCGTAGTCGTGTGAAAGGATAGCAGCGCGAGCAGATCCTAAGTGAAGTACAAAGTCTGGATTCGGCGCCATACGTGTTCTCACAGGACCAGTTACGTTTGGTAAAGGGGGGAGTCCTACGCGTCCTTCTCTCTTTTCGAAAACAATCTCGCCTCGTTCTTCAAGTAATCGTCGCTGTTCTTCTAATGATAGTTGATTCACCTTCTCTACAATCCGTTCGACGAGTTCCCGATATTCGCGCGCGTGTTGTCGTATACTAGGGTAGAGGCGAATGAGTTTTGCAAGAACAGGGTCTACGCGCGCTTTACCACCATACCTGACAGCGTTTTGGAGAGCTAGTGTGAAAACCCTCTCTTCAATCTCATCTTTGAGAGGTAGTGCCACCTTTACAGCGCTTCACACCCTCTCTTAAATGGTTCAGTAGGTCCTTTCGAGCACGAAGTCTGCAAGATCTGAAAGCCTCTGTCGGGCATCAGATTCTCGGAGCTCGCTTAACGCCTGTTTTGCACGATCTAACGCGTCTCTAGCCTGTTTTCGAGCATAGTCTATCGATCCTAGCTGCATTATGGTTTCGATAGCGCACTTTACATCTCTATCACTTGCACTAGGGTTACCTACCACCTTCTCCAAGATCCTACGTGCAGAGCCCTTTGCGTGGGATAGTGCGTGGTATAGGATTAAGGTAGGTTTTCCAGCACGGAGATCATCACCAACAGGCTTGCCAGTTACCTCCTGAACACCGATTACGCCGAGAATATCGTCTACAATCTGAAAGCCAACTCCGAGAAACTTAGCATAAGTTGAAAGCGCGTCAATGTCTGCTTTAGAGGCGCGCGCGATGTAAGCGCCACATCGAACTGCAGCTATCATTAGAGAGGATGTTTTCCACTCGACTATGTGGAAGTATTCGCTAGGAGAAACAAGAGTCTTTTCTCTCAGTATGTCTTCGGCTTGACCTTGACACAGCGTAACGGAGACGTGTGTAATCTCCTGTAGTATTCTGTGAGCCACATGAACAGAGTAGTAGCGCCCTACTCCTGAAAGAACAGCCTCGTAGACTTTTGCGAAAAGAAGGTCCCCCGCATCTATGGCAAGAGGGGTGCCGAACTTTATGTGAACGGTCGGTACTCCACGTCGCATATCTGATTGATCCATAATGTCGTCATGTACGAGGGTGAAGTTGTGGAGAAGCTCGATGGCTGCGGCTACAGGTATTACTGGTTCTATGTTTATGAAGCGACGGGTTGTTGCTTCAAATGCCTTAACGCAGAGATAGGGGCGAAGGCGTTTTCCACCAGCGCGTATCAGGTGTAAGGCTGCAGTACGAAGGAGACGAGGTTTAACGTCTCGAAGAAGGTCGGTTATGAAGCGATCCACTCTTTTGGCGACCCTACCAACGTCCCGTAAGAGAGGTTTAAACCGTCTCAACGGACTAGCTCTATGCCTCTGGTTTTAAGGAGCTGAAGCAAGCTCGGGTCGAGATATAGTGAGGCCTGTTTAAGATCGCTTACACAGCGACCACCTGTGAGGTAGATTGCAGCGCGGAGTTCGAAGATGAGACGTTCACAGAGCTGAAACAGTGTGGCTTCTCCTGTAGCAGCAGCTTTGAGGAAGGGGCGTGCAATACCGACTAAATCGCCTCCAAGAGCCAATGCCTTGGCAACAGTAATGCCGCTCCGAATTCCTCCTGACACTATTACAGGAAGCTTTACAACAGAACGTACCTCCAGCAAGGACAGTAGAGTCGGTATTCCCCACAAATGAAGAGAGGCAGCGGCCTCTGACCTGATGAGATCGCGTGCCTTTCCAGCGCGTAACCCCTCCACTAACGCCCAATTTGTCCCACCCCATCCTCCGATATCGATTGCATCAAAGCCAGCTTCCTCGAAAAGCAAAGCTGTTTCACGAGACACACCACACCCCACTTCCTTAGCGATAATGGGGATACCCAACCGCGCCCTAACTTCAGAGATGCGTTCAGAGGTTGGCAACATTTCTACAGGATCGCCCTCAGGCATGATGAGTTCTTGAAGAGGGTTGAAATGTACAGCTAGTGCGGATGCTTCAAGTTTACTCGCAGCGGTTTCAAGTACGGAAAGCGTATTTGGTGTGCCTTTGAGTAACTGAGCAGCTCCTATGTTGATTATGAGAAAGGCATCAGGAGCTTCTCTTCGAGCTATGAGGTAGGTGGATAGAGTGGAGGGATCCTCCAATACAGGGCGTAAGCTTCCAAGAGCGAGGCTAAGACCATACCGTGTTGCTGCACGTGCAAGTAGTTGGTTGATTTTCGACGCAAAAAGCGTGCCACCTGTCATTGCTTCGATTAGAATGGGCGTTGAGAGGCTTTGATGAAGGAAGGTTGTTGAAAGATCGATATCAGAGAAATCCGCTCTTGGCGTAGCTATGTGGACGAAGTCCACACTATCAAATAGTGTTCTTGCTTCGCCTTCTTCACTAGTGAGATCTACGTCGTCGCGTAGGCAGAGACGAAGGTGGTCGTCCTTTCTCTTGTGCGTTCGGGACAAGGAGCGTGCAGCGTACAGGTTGCCCTTTTAAAGCTAAGTAAACACGATTTTCAACTAGAGCATTAATAAATAAAACAGGTATGCCTTTTTTAGCTACATGGCATGCGATTTGCAATTTGCGTTGGACTCCGCCTGTTACATCGGTTGAGGCTTCAAAGCGTAGGTTTTGAACGTCCTCAGGCGTTAGTTTGGGTATTAAACGCGCCGAAGAACTCCACTTAGGGTTTTCAGTGTATATGCCATCGGCATCCATAGCAAAGACTAGACGCTCAGCCTGTAGATGAATAGCAAGCGCTGCGGCGATGGCATCTCCGGACACTATTAGGTAGCCACGCTCAGAGGGTATTGCGTCCCCGTGGAGTATGGGTATGAGGTTGCTACGAAGAGCCCTTTGAACAGGTTTAACCCAGAGGTAGAGAGGATGTGAGTCGTAGCTGATTGTAGAGGGCGATATTATTATTGGGTGGAGTCCTGCCTTGAAAAACGATCTTGCAATACGAAGGCTCAGCTGGTGCATTAGAAGGTGTATGAGGGAAAAAGCGGTGTTTGGAGGGATCCCTGCGGCTTCTGTAGCCTTTACGAAAGGGTGACCGTATGAACCGCCACCGTGGATGACAACAACTTGGATTCCTTCACTTACTACACGAGCAACCTCGGATGCAACACGGTCCACTACGTTAGCGTAGTAGGATAGGGGTTCGGTTTTATCAGAGAAAGTGGATCCGCCTAACTTGAGTATGGCTAGTTTCATTGCTCGGAGATGTCCTCTCTGTGGACGCCTTGGGCATTTGTTACTACAAGCCACGTTGATGCAGAGACATTTTGAAGAGAGGCTAAGACCCGATACTGTACATCTTCGTCTACTAATGCGATAATGCAACCGCCGCCTCCGGCGCCGGTAAGTTTAGCACCGTAGCTTCCAGCGTTTAACGCAGTCTCAACTAGACGATCAAGTTCTTTGGATGAAACACCGAGCTGACGTAGAAGGAGATGGTTGGCATGAAGCTGTTCGCCCAGTAATGAAAGATCGCCTTGAACTGCTGCACGCGCTGCCTCTTGTGCGATTTCTCCTATGGCAGCCATGATCGTATCTACGTACTCGCGGTTCTTAGCACGAAGCCTACGGACACGACGGACTAGGTCCGCTGTGCGATGCTTGATGCCAGTAAAAGCAACAACAAGCCGCAGTGGTTTTGCATCGATAAACTCCGGTCCTTCGTCGCGCTTGTAGACGAACGTTCCACCGTATGTTACAGCAGTACCATCGATGCCGGAGGGTGTTTCGTGTACAAAGCGCTCGCACAACTGCACCAAATTCGCGATCATAGGTGGCGTTAGATTGAATCCGTATCTAATAGCAGTCGCGCAGATACATGCAGCCGCTACTGCAGCGGAAGTTCCTAAACCAGATCCATCAGGAGCGGGACTTTTTACGACAACACGTGACCCAGGTTCTTCGCCGATGTAGCGACTGGTTAGGTAAACAGCTACAATAGGGTACTGAAGAGGGTGCTTCAAACGCCGTTTTTCAACCAATTTAGCTACGTTTAGTGCGTATTCTCTCCAGCTTCCAAAGCCTTCAGAAAGCACCTCTATAATGCCTACAGGGAGCGGCTCGCTAAGAACCCGAACACGCAGGTCTATTGCAGTTACAAGAGCAGGATACCCGTATACGACAGCATGTTCTCCGCAGAGGATGGTTTTAAGAGGAGCGGACGCTATGCTACTTGCGCTCAAACACGATGCTAGCGTATCCGACGACTGCCGTACGATCTCCGGTTATGTCACCACTTGTTTTGTAGTTGAGTAGACGTGGAGAGGCGTTGTGGTATTTGGCGAATAGTGTGGCTACACCTATTGGACAGTACCCGCATATCGAGAGGGCGTGACGGTGTACAAGTTCGAAGAATCCACGTACGTCTAGTTGAAGTATTCGATCGATGGCTTCACGGTCTTTTCTCGCAGCAACATCGTGCGGCTCATAGTGGGTGAAGTCAGAAGAAGCAATGATAATGAACGAGTATTGTTTGCTAAGATCGTAGAGCGCTTGAGCAAGCATTTCAGCAACTTCAGCCTCCTGAAGAAGTATGGTAATAGGTACTATGCGGAAGGTGTTCCCAAAGAGGTACTGGAGGAAGGGAAGCTGAACTTCTAGAGAATGTTCCTGAATGTGCGCGTAAGTGTCGAATTTCGCAAGGCGGACTCGTGATCGTATTTCTTGTGCAAGTTGTTCGTCTACTTCCACGGAACCAAGAGGGGTCTCCCAACTACCTCGGGGATAGATCGCTATGGGCGCACCTATGCCAGTATGATTAGGACCCACCAGAACAATCACCGGTGGGCACCCATCAGTCGCAAGTTCAGCATAGAAAGAGGCAGCTACGGGTCCTGAGTACATGTAGCCTGCGTGAGGAACGATCCCGGCGATGACTCGCTCCCCCCAGCTTATTGCAGGAGTAGGCTCTTTGCCAGGACCTAATGGGGACTGAAAGCAAGCTGCTATCTGCTCTCTTAGGCGTTCGAGGCTAGCGGCGTAGAAGTAGCCCGCTACGGCGGGAGGGCGTATGCTCATTCTTCCTGAACCTCACTCACTTCTTCAGCAGCTTCTTCAAAAAGCTCAAACTCTTCTTCTCGGTGCTCAAAGTCTCGCCAAGTAAAGGATGGTTCCTCGTCTTCACTCAACTCACCTCGCATACGAAGTAGCTCACGCGCAAGCAACCAGTATAGGAGCGCAAGCGATTTCCGTCCCTTCGTATTGCCTGGAATGATCAAGTCAACGTTCTGAACAGGGCTCTCCATGCTGCAGAAGGCGACTACAGGGATGTTCATCTTGCGAGCTTCTTCTATCGCTTGCGCGTCTACTCTCGGGTCTGTTACGAGAACGATATCCGCTTCCACGTGACCAGGGAGAGCGGGGTTCGTTAAAGTACCTGGTGGAAATCTACCGACACGAGGAGTAGCACCTGTGACTTCGCAGAACTTGAGTACGGGAGTCTTTCCGTACTCTCGTGCTGACACTACTAGTATTCGCTCAGGAGGGTAGTGAGACAGGAGTTTAGCGGCTAGGCGTATTCGTTCGCTGATTTTCTTTACATCGAAGATAACCTGTCCTCCGATCATGCGGAACACGAACTTTCGGAGGTGTTGGTTTCTGAAGGAAGGCGCTATGTGGGCAGCGCACTCACGGAATACATCGTAGGGAATGAGGAAGGGTGCTTCCTCTCCTTCTCTCTCCTTCTTAGCGCTCAATTCCTAGATGCTCCGCGATGCGAATAAGTTCGTTAAGCTTTGCTACACGCTCGGATCCCATAATGCCTGTCTTTATCAAACGAGCACCGATGGCGACTGCAACGTGGGATAGGTAGGCATACTCTGTTTCACCAGATCGGTGGGAAGCGATGCGTACATAGCCGTGGGTATGCGCTAGCTGTGCGACTCGGAAAGTATCTGATAATGTACCCACCTGATTAGGTTTTACAAGTATTGCAGAAGCAGCTCCTTCCTTAATGCCGTGCTCTAACCTTTCCGGATTTGTAACAAATAGGTCATCACCACATACAAGGCAGTCGAATTTCCTAAGCTTATCAGTTATTTCTCTAAAGCCCGCGAAATCGTCTTCATGAAGAGGGTCTTCAACGTACTTAATGGGATAAGTACTGACTAGGTCGATTATGAAATCTATCTGTTCGCCAGGGTCTCTTCGAACGCCTTCTCGTTTGTATACGTATTGCTGCCTTGAAGAATCCCACAGACTTGATGCGGCAACATCAAGACCTACAGCAAGAGGAACACCCGTCTCGTTTGCTACAGACTCGATGATATCTGTGAGGAGACTGAGCGCTTGTTCCGAAGGTAGTGGCGCAGCCCATGCACCTTCGTCATTACGACCTATGGCTGCTTTGGGGAACAGTTCTGTTAAAGCAGAAGAAACGCGTCTATGAACGAGAAAGTTAGCTTCGACCGCCTTACGCAAGCTGGCTTCAGGAAAGGCAAAGACGAGAAACTCCTGGATATCCGGTGCTTGCCCTAGCGTATGTGCACCACCACCAATAACATTACCTAACGGCAGAGGAAGCGCAGTACGCATATTGAATATCTTTGACAAATGAGCGAAAAGAGGGAGGGACGCACTTCGAGCTGCAGCCCATGCTATAGCTACGGAAGTCGCTAATGCGAGATTGCCACCTATTCTTGAAAAATTGGGAGTTCCGTCTACTTCGCGGAGAAACGCATCAACTCCTCTCTGATCGAGTGCATCTCTACCAACGAGCTTGAGAGCTATTTCCTGGTTGAAGATTTGAGCGGAGCGGTAGGGATCGCCATCGGGATAAGGTACTGCCTCGTGGCGCCCTCTACTTTTCCCCGCTGGGGCAGCTGCTGTACCTACTGCCCCAGAAGCGGTTCGTACTTCGACTTCTATGGTAGGAGAGCCCCTACTATCATAGACAATTCGTGCGCGGGCTCTTTCTATTACTGAGGAGCTACCTGAAGACACCCCTCTCCTCTGCTTCCTCTTTCTGACGTTGCTCGATTGCGTTAAAGAGTTCGACGATACGATCGATGATCTCAACGTGAGATATTAGCATGCGTTTACAGCAGTAGCGAGTTACACCAAGTTCCTCAAGAACCTTATGAGGATCCTCTCCCTGCTCTACTCGGCGTTTGAACTCCTCCCATTTGTCGCCAATGAGAGTGCCGCAGGTGAAGCAGCGAATGGGGATTATCATCGCTTGAGTCTAACGGTAGGAGGTTTGGTCGCGTCTTCGAGCGCCAGGTCCACCGTACTTCTTGGGCTCTTTTCTCCTAGGGTCTCCAGCGAGTAGGTAGCGATCATACGTCTTAATCAGCTGCTCTAGAGTTTTGCTTCTGGTATAGGCGCGTAGACCACGCGCAATCGCAGATGCAACTGCAGTAGCTTGTCCCATCACACCACCTCCTTTTACGCTCACCTCTATATCTACTTTCCGAATGTGGTCTTTACAGAGCAGCAATAGGGGGTATATCTTAGACCGAGCAAGCTCTGTTCCCCATAGAAACCAAGGGATCTTGTTGATGGTGATTCGACCTTGACCACCCTCCTTTATGTAAGCGCGTGCTATCGCTGTTTTCCGCTTCCCTACCGCTATCACGACTTTACGTTGCCCGGTCATGGCTTCCACCCGCCAACTATCTTAGCAAGCTCACCCAGTGTTAAGTATTTTCGGTAGT
>QMWL02000002.1 GCA_003661605.2 archaeon | reverse complement strand
TACTGATACAACAACGAGATCTCCAACACGCGCTGCAGGAATCCGGCGATGTCGTGTTTTAAGACCAACCACCTGAATCAACTTTAGCACTCTAGCTCCCGAATTGTCAGCACAAACCAGTGTAGAGCCAACAGGTAGTCCTCGTGTAATCTTCGGCAGGTATTCTTGAACAGCGACCGCCGCCACAGCGCGAGATTTCCGCGACATGGCTACGGTTTCCCTGGAGTTTTAACACGACCTAGTTTTTGCAGTACAACAAAGGACACATTACGAGCAAGTGGGCGTGTCTCCCCTATGAGAACGATATCGCCTTCCTTGGCGTTAATGCAGGGAGGGTTGTGCGCGAATACGCGCGATCTCTTTCGCATGTATCGTTCGTATTTGGGTATATATTGTAGATATTCACGTTGAACTACAACAGTTCTTTGCATCTTATCGCTTACAACAACACCTTTCAGAAACAATCCCCGCACTCGTACGTCTCCATGGAACGGACACTTGGGGTCATCGCACGTTTCTGAAGGTGGGGTTATCCCGAAGCCGACGTTTTTGGGTCGTTTGCCCTTTGGCATGTTATGCGCTCTTTTCCGAACCCCTTCTTATATTCAGCTGTTCTTCTCGCTCAATGGTTAGAATTCGGGCAATGAGGCGACGAAGCATCCGAATTCGTGCAGGATTGCCGAGCGTTCCGGTTCGCTGTTTAGCACGAAGTTTCATCAGCTCAAGACGTAACTCCTGGAGCTTCTTCCGACGATCTTCCGGAGACATCCGGCGAAGTTCCTCTGGGGGTAGAATCTTATGGTAAGTCAATTTACTTACTTGCTTGTTCCTCTGGACTTTTAGCTTCCTCCGCTCTTTGAGGCGAGGGTGGTTCTATCGGATATTCGGCTGCCTTAGCCTCTGGGGGAAGTATGGATACTTTAATGCCATAGACTCCCGGCTTCAGCAGCAGATGGTAGACAGCTTCGCGTAGGTAGATCTGCTTAGGCTGTCCTGATTTTAGCAGATAGCCCTCTCGAAAAGTTTCAGTTCGCGCTCGTTCAGAGGTCAGCTTTCCGGATATCCTGATCTCAGCACCTAACGCTCCCGCTTCAAGTATTCTCGATAAGGCCCAGAAGGCCACTTTCCTGAAGTGTATACCCCGCTCGATAGCTCGTGCAATGCGCCAAGCCATTATGCTCGGATCTAATTCAGGAACTTCAACAGGAAGGACTGTGATACGGACATTTTTAAGGCCGAATTTTTCTTCAAGCTCTCTGGTAAGATTCTTTATGTTCTGACCAGCGGGACCGATGACGAGACCAGGACGGTCTACTACCACCTCAATAACCGTTTGAACAGGAAGCCGACGAATACGACAGGTAGAGAAACCTGCATCACGTAACCTTTCTTTAAGATACTCATAGATACGTAAGTTATCGACTTCTTGCATAAGATACTGATGTTCTAGCGTCATTGTGGTTTTTCTTCAGATAGAACTAGTTCTACGTGTACCAAGACGCGGTTCCAAGGGGAGGTGCGACCGAAGGCTCGTTCGATGTAGCGTTTTAGCACGCGGCCTTTGTAAGCGGCAGCGTGGTACACGTAAAGACTGTCGACATCCAAATCCTGCTCCTCGGCGGAGGCCATTGCGCTCTGCAGTATTTTTAGGATCGCTTTAGCTGCTTTAACGGGGTATCTTCCAGCGTACCAGCCCTGTAAACCACGCTTATGTGCTACTTTCTTGCGGTATCGGCGATAAGGAACAGATCTACGCATAGCGATGACATCTTTAAGAAACGACTCTGCCTCAGTTACCTTCATGCCCTTTATCGCTCTGCAGATTTCTCGCGCGTCCTTTGGGGAGATGTCTAGCTCTCTACCACTAGCTTTAACTGAGCGAAGAGGCAGTTGCCGAATTGAATAGCCCCAGTGAGGCATAGGTTATGTGAGCCGAGCTAGGGTGCAAATAAGGTTTGCAGAACTACTTCAGAGGTACATACATCGATGAGCGAGTTGCGCCAACACCTGGTTTGCCGTGCCGTACCTGTTTACAAGTGTAAGCAAATTCACCTAGATAGTGTCCTATCATTTCAGGCTTTATCTCTACTTTAACGAATTCTTTACCATTATAAACGTAAATTGTTCGACCAACCATCTCGGGAAGAATAATCATATCTCGGCAGTGCGTTTTTACTGGTCCGTTGGTTCTTCTCAGCTTCTTGAGTAACTTCTGCTGAGCGGGGGTGAGACCGCGTTTTAGACTCCGTCGTTGGCGTGCAGGAAGTAGCTTGATGAACTCGTCAAGAGGCATACGCTTCAGTTGCTCGATCGTATAGCCACGGTAGGTGAATACACGTGGCATACGCTACGCTAGTGAATGCGGCTTACTTAAAGTTACCTAGAGGCGCTACCGCCCACGCCCTGTCTTTTTCGCTGCGATGTATCCGACCTTACGGCCAGGGGGTGCATGCCTGCTCACTGTAGTAGGTTTGCCGGGCCTGCGGTGACGCCCACCACCGTGAGGATGCGCGTATGCACCCATGGACACGCCCTTCACTATCGGATACTTTCGCCCACGACTTCGCATAAGCTTCCAGCGGTTTCCTGCCTTCATGAACGGCTTTGCTGTCCTACCACCACCAGCTACTACACCAATGGTAGCTAAGCAGCATGCTGGTACTTCGATAGTTTTACCTGAAGGTAGTTTTAGTGTTGCACGATCACCAACTACAGCGAGGAGAGTAGCGTAAGCTCCAGAAGCGCGCGCATAGCGCCCACCATCACCAGGCACCTTCTCCACGTTGCACACCAATGATCCGGTTGGTATTGCAAACAGGGGGAGTATAGAACCAGGAGGTGGATTCTCTACGCGACCTTCCCGACCAATATAGATTATCTCACCTACGTAAAGCCCCTCGACCGCGAGGTTGTAGAACACTGTACCATCTTCGACAACGATTTTCGCCAATGGTGCTCCTCTCCCAGGGTCATGAACAAGTTCTGCGACTTCGGCCCGCCTGAGAGGACCCTCTATACGGGGGTAGCGGGCGGGAGCGACGCGAGTGAAAGTATGAGCTCGGAAAGTGGGCGACCCCCGACCACGTCGTTGGGCTATGATCCGTTTACCCATGGTGTCGAGCTAGAATATGCCGAGCCTTATAGCTACTTCGGATGCTTTACCGGGTTCCGCTAACTTTATGATCGCTTTCTTTCCTTTTGCCGTGTTCATAGTGTTTACTTTTTCAACTTTTACTCCAAAAGTTTGCTCAAATGCCATCTTTATATCCAACTTTGTTGCTCTTGGATCAACAATGAACGTGATCTTGTTTTCCCTTTCTATCATGAGCAAAGCCTTCTCTGTGATCACAGGATACCATAGAACCTGATCAAGAGGAAGCTGACGTTTTGGTTTGGGAGATTTGATGATGACCATCGCTATTTCTGAGTGCGCTCCGCAATCATATTGATGGCACTTTCGGTCCATATAGATAGCCGACCGGGATGACCGCCAGGGGCTACTTCGAGTATGCTAAGATTTTGCGCATTTGCGACATCAACGCCAACGAGGTTCCGTGCTGCTTTAACAGCGGCTCCAGGTTTGTGCAGTACGATTAGTACTGACTTCTTTATTTGATAGCGGCGTCCGCGCATTTTGCCTTTGCCAGCTCGAATGTGTTTCTTCTTGTTGGCCAGTTCGTTCAAATCGTAAACACCTATCCTCTTCAGGAAACCAACGATCTCGCGGGTTTTCTTTAGATCAGCAAATTCGTCAACAACTACTATCGGTAGCGTCAAGTTATCGGGTAGCTGGATTCCATGTCGCTGCTCAACAAGTTGTTTGTTAGCGAGTGCGGCAAGAGCGGACTTGAAAGCAAGTCGGCGTTCTTTCTTGTTGATGTCTTTCTTTCGCTTTGCCTCTACAGGAGTTGGGAAACGGCGCATTCCGCCAACAGTACCGACTGCGCGTGCAGCTCTAGCAGCTGCTGGATACCATGAGCCTTTCATTCGAGGAACTCTTGCTACGCCGTAGCCAGGCCCCCAGCTCTCTGCGCTTGTCCGTTTTCCTGCTAAGATATCTCTTCCTTGTGGTTGAAATCGGTGAGAAAATACGTGAACGAATACACGGCGAATGAGGTTTGGGCGTATTGGTGTTAGGAAGGCAGAAGGCAGCTCTACTGTCTTAGATGGACTACCGTTTAGATCGTAAACGTTAACGGAGAGCGTCATGACTCAACCATTGTGTATTTGTTATTGAAGGAGATTGCGGTTATTTTAATAGGCATCCGAGGTAGGTGTAGTTTACGAATCGATTTTCGCAACTTTACGAGGCTTCTAGAAGGACCAGGTATTGATCCTTTCAACATAAGGAAGTCACTGCGTAAAATACCATAGTGCTTGATACCACCCTTTTCCGCAGCCTCACGAATAAACGCACTAATTGGATCCTTTGCGTCCTCCAAGCTGATGTGAATAACGCGACTGTAGACCATCCTCTGATGAACGCCCAACTGTCCTGCACGGGGAATAGTGCTCATAACGTGCGCAGGTTTAATGGGTCCGATGGAACCAACTTCTCGAACGGTTTTTCGGGATTTGTGCGATTTTCGCTTTACACCAAAACGTTTGACAACGCCCGCGAAGCCTTTGCCCTTTGTTATGCCGAAGACATCCACGCATTCACCTACCTCAAATACTTCATTGATGCGAATGGTTTGTCCTAGCTTAGATATAGCATATTCTAGAGCTTTATCAAATTCTCCACCAACTTGTATCTCAAAAACATCTGGTTTCTTCTTCAATTTGATTAGATGAGGTTGAGTTACAGCAATAACTCTAACAACATTCTTTTTATTAGGATCCAGTTTTTCTTTTAATTCATTCACTCTTTTCTCAATGTCTTCCCATTCCTTGAGAGTTTCGTCTGATGGGGGTGTAAAGACGCGATTGAGGTACTTGGGTAGCTTTGTGGTCCAAACTTCTCCGATACAGTTTAGCGCGCCGTGTTCTTCTTCATAGATGCGAACAGCTGCCACGAAGAGAGGGGGGGTTTCTACGATCGTAAATGGTGTTTGGATCTCTGTTCCATAGAAGGGGCTGCCTTCCCGCGTTTCAGGAATTGTACAATCGCCCATTCCTACTTTATATCCAGCAAAGCCTAGTAGACGAGGTTCTTCGTTCCATTCAGGCCAGTTTCTTATGCGAGGTTCTCGAGTTTTCTTTCTAGCCCTAGGTCTGAAGGCCAGCGAGCCGCGCCGTGGTTGGTGGAATTTTCTCCCCATTGCTACTCACCTTCTAGGAGATTGGATAGCACGGCAAGAGTCCCTAATATAGCTTCCTCGACTCTCACGGTTTCAACTCCTTGGGCTGGGAAGGTGTTTACGATATAGTCAAGCTTGTTAAGCAGGTTGTCCGGTAGTATGTCAAAGAGCCCCCAGTCAGGTCCGCCGAACAGTATCAGCAACCGACGAAGCCTAGACAGCCTCCTAACTAGTTCATCGAACAGCTCGTGAACAGGGGTACCGTACCGGGAAGTACCTATACACAGAGCGCGAGAGTAGCGCGAGAGTAAGTCTTCAAGTGTTGAGTAAGTCTCGAGCGAAGGGCATGTATAAACTTCGCTTGGAGGTTTAGACACGTAAGCTCTTGAAGAGGATTTATCGATGGCGATCCATACAAGTTGACCCTTTTTAGGCGGAGATGGTCGCGAAAAAGCCCGAATAGGATTCTCTTTGCCGATATCTGCTACTACCCAGGTTCTGCCGCGTTTAACTACAATTCCTTGACGAAATTCCTTGTTATCGATCACAATACCGGTGTGGCTAGGGGTCTTTAGTGGTGGTAGTGTACCGACATATCTGAGATGCGGCTTTTTCCCAACGTACCTCTTTAGATAGGGTGGGAGAAGATGATAGTAGAGAATGTCGTACGCTACATGCAGACTATGTACTGTACCCATCTGGTAGATGGCAATAGCGTTTACCCTAAAGATAGCTGCAGCGCGGGCAATATACCCGAGTTTTACGGTAGCTTCACGCAGCGCAGTTTTCCTCACCAAATCGGAAGGTATAGCGATCGCTGTCTTAATACCAGAAGGAGGGGGAGGGTAGGGATAGGGGGGAGGAGGTCTGAGCATACACCCCTCACTTCGCAGATGTTTTAGGTAGTGAGTGAATTTGACGCGTTATGAGCGACTTGGACGATCTGTCGATAGTTAGAGAGGTGGACAAACAGGGTATGATAGAACGTGCAGCAAGGTACCCAGAGCAGTTTCTCTGCGGCTATAGAGCAGGTCGGGAGGTTGGTCGAGAAGCATACTTGGAGGGAGTTGAGCGCGTTGTATTTTGTGGAATGGGAGGGTCCTCTGCAGCTGCGTTGGTGCTTTGCGACCTGCTCGAAGATGCTGTAACCCCGCTCTTCATCCATCAGGGCTATGGTATTCCAGGTGTAGCGAGGAGCAAAAACGCGCTTTGCGTTATTGTGAGTTACTCAGGAAACACAGAGGAGACACTAACTGCTCTTCGCGCGTGTCTCATGTACGGAGTTCGAGTGATTTGTATGAGTAGCGGTGGCATCCTTGGAGAGGTAGCGAGAAAGCAGAGTCTACCTTGGATTCGACTACCAGAGGGTATAGCGCCTCGTGAGGCATTACCGTACATGCTGGGTGGATTACTCGGTCTTTTGGAACAGCTACAGATGTGTGGAGAAAGCCTGACCTTAGAGTTGCAACGTGGATTTGAAAAAGGAGTTCAGTCTTGCCGGATGGAGGTTCGTACCGAAGATAATCCCGCGAAGCAGTTGGCAGAGAGACTCAGGTACTCGCGACATATACATGTCTTGGGAGTTAGAAGAATGCGGGGAGTAGCGGCGAGAGTAGCTGCACAGTTGAACGAGAATGCGAAGCTGTTCGCAACGCACTTCTTCCTTCCAGAGTTCAACCACAACGAAATCGTAGGACTAATTGAGGGTGGGGCGGAAAACACATGTCTACTGCTACTCCCACCACCGCCGAAGAACCTCGAGCCATACGATGAACTAGTAGACTTACTTCGTTTGAAGGGGGTGAACATGATATCCTTAGATATAGAACCAACTACAACAACAGAGGCGGAGCACGTTGCATACTGCCTTTGTACAGGAGACTATGCGTCGATGTATCTCGCTGTTCTCAGGGGAAGAGATCCCTATCCTGTTGTAAGCATCTCAGAGCTGAAGAAGTGTATGAAGGAGAGAAAGCTCTGGAAGCAGTTAGTGGCTTTCTTATCTAACCTTTGATTACGGCTAGAGGAACCAGCCTTGCAACTCTTCTAGCGATACCAACGCGATCGCTAACTTCGGCGACACGATCAACGTCCTTGTAAGCACCGGGTGCTTCCTCGCTTATGACTTCTCTACCAGCGGAGCGTAGTACGATTCCCTTCTCAGCCATTAGCCGCCGAACATAACTGACGCTGAATCGACGTATGGCTTGAGCACGTGACATTAGTCGTCCAGCACCATGCGCCGTAGATCCGAAGGATAGTTGCATAGCTGTCTCCGTTCCGACGAGAAGATATGAAGCAGTACCCATACTACCTGGTATTAGAACAGGTTGACCCCAAGGGCGATAGTCAGTGGGTATTGCAGGATGACCTGGTGGAAATGCACGGGTTGCGCCTTTCCGATGTACGTAGACCTTTTTGACGGATCCATTGATGCGGTGTTCTTCGATTTTTGCAATGTTGTGAGCCACATCGTATACTAGCTCGAGACCAAGGTTCTCTTTTCTTCCAAACACGGTGTAGAATGCTTCACGAACCCAGTGCGTTATCATCTGCCGATTAGCCCATGCGTAGTTTGCAGCGCAAACCATCGCAGCGAAGTAGGATTTAGCCTCTCTACTGTCTGCAGGTGCGCACACAAGCTGGCGGTCAGGTATCCAGATGTTGTATCTTCGTACTGCACCACTTAGCACGCGTAGGTAGTCGCTGCATACCTGATGACCGAACCCACGAGACCCTGTATGTATCATAACTGTGATCTGACCTACTTCCTTGATGCCGAATGCGCGAGCTACATCAGGTAGGTAGATTTTATCGACCCTCTGAATCTCAAGAAAGTGATTTCCAGACCCAAGCGTCCCTAGTTGGGGTGCTCCGCGCTGTTTAGCACGCATAGAGACAGCATTAGGGTCTGCACCGGGCATGCTTCCATTTTCCTCACAGTGCTTGCCATCCTCGTCCCAGCCAAAGCCATGTTCGACCGCCCACAGCACTCCGTCAACAAGCACTCTATCGAGCTCGCTTGTAGTTAATCGTATACGCCCACGCGATCCCACTCCTGATGGAACGTTTCTATGAATCTGGTCAGCAAGCTGCT
This sequence comes from archaeon, assembly GCA_003661605.2. GTDB lineage: Archaea > Thermoproteota > QMWL01 > QMWL01 > QMWL01 > QMWL01. The sequence continues at coordinate 18,065 of QMWL02000002.1, read as the reverse complement.
TAAGGACGGGACGTACGTCCTCTTCTCTCAGATTTGTTCTTAGTAGGCGTACGCCGCAGTTTATGTCGTAACCTACACCACCTGGGCTGATGATGCCTTCGTAATAGTCGAAGGCGGCTACACCGCCTATCGGAAACCCATAGCCTTCGTGCCCATCGGGCATTACAATCGAGTATTTGTAGATCCCAGGAAGAGTCGCTACGTTTTTACACTGTATGAGAGTTCTATCGCCTTGCATCTTCTGTAACAGACTTTCATCTGCGTAGACGCGTCCAGGTACGCGCATATTTCCAGTTTTTGGTATTTCGAAGACGAAGCGATCGATCTGTTTGAGCGATATGGGCATCGCAAGGAGTGCGGTATCGCTTGAAATAAGGCTACCGCGTCTCTGCCTTAGATATCAAACAGAATGCGAGCCGTATACTCAGAATCTTTGCGTTCTATCGCGAGTTGGTGAAATGTCACTGCTTTGATCAGAACCTTGGATCCGTGTTTCTTGTAGTCGTAAGGTTCACCCTGTACGATTGCTCTCAGCCACCACCTGGAGTTCCTAGTACCTATCTTCACATCGAACCTTGAGAACGCACAACCGGTTATTTCGAAAAGAGCAAGAAGTTCCGATAGCCAGTCGACGAGAAGATCCTCAGGTGTCTCAGCCTCTAGATCGACTTTATGTGCTTGCTTGGGCGTAACAGCTTCTACATCTAGCATCTCGTTGAACATACCGTAAGCAGCGTTAGCGAATAACTCCTCCACCGAGCTACCATATACCTCGATAAAGAGGTCAGCAGTATGGGGGAGTGTTCGATACCGCAACGCCTGGTGTTAGGTAACACAGATAAAACCCCTATCGCTACTCCCCTGAAGCCGGGGTGGCTGAGTGGACTAAAGCGCGGGCCTTGAGAGCCCGTGGGGAGTGCATCCCCGCGTGGGTTCGAATCCCACCCCCGGCGCCAACATGCTAAGCTATAGTTGCACGTACGAATGACTTCATCAAAAACAATTTATAATAGATCTTGGCTTAAGTTACCTCTATTTTCATCTGAACTTTATCGGGTATCTTCATCCTAATGATCTTCCGCATAACTCTGTCGGTAGCGTGTATCTCTATGAGGCGGCGGTGAAAGCGAAGCTCCCATTTATCGAAGGTGTCAGAGCCCTGACCTCGTGGACCGCGACGGGTTACGATCAGAAACCGCTTTGTCGGCAGGGGGATTGGTCCTGATTTGCTAACTCCTTCGCTTTCGGCGATTTCTATGATCTGTTTGCAGACCTCTTCCAGCTGTCGGATATCGGGGCTGATTAACTTGATTCTAACGCGTTGTGCCATAAAACGGATTTAGCGTCTTAGAGGCTGACCAGTCTGAGTGATCTGCTTGACTACGCCTACAGCTACAGTTATCCCCATGTCTCTAATCGCAAAACGACCCAGCTGCGGTATCTTTGCGTGCTCCTCTATGACGACAGGCTTCATCAGTTGGAAGCGAACAATAGCAGCATCACCAGCTCTTAGGAAGGATGGGTTATCCTCGACTTTCTGACCAGTACGTGGGTCTAGCTTAGCGATAAGCTCAGCGAATTGAACAGGTGTTCGTGAGGTGTGTGCGTGCATTACAGGAGTATACCCTGCAGCAATAGCGGTAGGATGCTGTACTACGATGATTTGACCGATGAACTCCTTAACGATTGTTGGAGGATTGTCAGGATGTCCCGCAACACTGCCACGGCGAACGTCGGTGCGTGATATTCCTCGTACGTTAAATCCGATGTTATCACCTGGACCTGCTTCCTTTAGTGGAGTGTGGTGCATCTCTATGCTACGTACCTCGCCTCCAACACCTTCAGGCATAAACACCACCTGATCTCCAACGCGGATAATGCCCGTTTCCACACGTCCAACAGGAACAGTACCTACTCCGGTGATGGAATACACGTTTTGGATGGGGATGCGTAAGGGCTTGTCGATAGGGCGAGGCGGTACTTGCATCATATCGAGAGCTTCGACCAAAGTGGGTCCATCATACCAGGACATGTTGCTACTCTGCTCTACGAGGTTGTCGCCCGTCCACCCGGATACAGGTACGAAGGGTATCTTAGAAGTGTCGTACCCGATTCTACGAAGTATACCCTCTACAGCGCCCTTAACCTCCTCATAGCGCTCCTTCGACCAGCTAACACTTGGGTCGTCCATCTTAGTAATAGCAACTACCATCTGAGGTACGCCTAGCGTACGGCAGAGAAGCGCGTGCTCCACGGTTTGACCCTTCATTGAGATGCCTGTTTCGAACTCTCCTTTCTTTGCCGAAACGACTAGTAGAGCAACGTCTGCTTGACTCGCACCGGTGATCATATTCTTGATGAAGTCGCGATGCCCGGGTGCGTCTACTAGGGTGTAGTAGTACTTCCGGGTCTCGAAGCTGTAGAAGCCCAGGTCAATCGTAAGACCTCGCTCTCGCTCCTCCTTCAGTTTGTCTAGGACCCAGGCGAACTTCCACGAATCACCCTTCCCTAGCTTCTCCGATAGCTTTGCATACTCCTGAATCGTTCGCTCATCGACGAAACCTAGTTTGTATAGCAGGTGACCAACTAGCGTTGACTTACCGTGATCAACGTGTCCAACGGTCACCAGGTTTAGATGAGGTTTACCTTTGCTGCTCATCGCAGTGCTGCGAGAATCTCTCCTAATAAAGCCTTCGACGACTTCCGCTCTATCGACTAGATTCGGCGATTCGCTCTATCTCCAGTTTTTTGGAAATCGCGTAGCTCTTAGGATCGTTGTTGGCGGCGAGCATCATTTCCTCAGCAAGGCAAACATCGATAGATCGGACGCTTCTGAAGGCTCGCTGTCGGGCACCAGTAGCGATGTGCCGTAAGGCTAGGTCTACGCGACGCTGAGGGGAAACGTCTACTGCGATAGGATATACGATACCACCGTACATTACTCGTGTTACCTCTTCGCGAGGAGCAGCGTTCTCGATCGCGCGCACTAGCACTTGGATTGGGTTTTCTCCCGTCATTTGATGAATATATTCAAACGCATTCCGAACAATGCGAATAGCAAGGTGTTTTTTGCCACAATTCTGACCAGGACGCATTAACTGGTTGACAAGTCGTTCAACTATGTTTACCTTACTTTTCAGAAATCGCTGTTTTTCATGTCGTCCTTCGCTATGAGGGAAGTACACCGGTGTGAGGGAGATGTAGTCCTTTAGGCCAGGGTCATTTACTGTGATGTTTTCGAAGCTCCATTTGCCGAATAACTTTATCTTCGAAGCGATTTCTTTTCTGATCTTACTGCGGCTAGACAATCTACCTGCGTGGTTTCTCCTTCTTTCCGCGTATCAGCTCTTTGAGCGATACACCGTTTACCATGACAACACGCCATCGAACGCCGGGGAGGTCTCCATAAGCGCGTCCTTGTGAACCACCGATGCCTTCGATGATTACTTCATCGTGCTCGTCGATGTATAGGAGACCGCCGTCCCAAGGAACGAATGCGGTCACTATCTTGTTGTTTTTGATGAGCTGAACTCGCACACACTTTCGAACAGCTGAGTTCGGTTGTCGGCTTTCCCGACCTACCTTTTCGATGACGATCCCCCGTGCCTGAGGAGCTCCTTCAAGCGGGTCGAACTTCTCCTTGAGTCGGAGCATTCGTCGTTTGTAATACACATCATACCACCTAAACTTGCGTCTATGCTTGATGAGCGCGCGAGCCGCGAACTCGCCTCTTGGCTTCTTCGCCATGGGAGGGGAAGAGCTTTGAGGTAGCTATTAGAGTTTTTGCTTCAGGATATAACGCGCACTCTATCGATACCGTAGTACAAGTGCAGCACACACTCCGCTAGCTTCACTCGATGACCGCTTCTTCCTATGGCAAGCGATCTTTCCTCGTAGGGGACTGTTACGAGGAGCGTCTTTCTGTTCGATCCGTACTCTATCAGCCGAACGCTGAGAACGTGGGCAGGTCTGAAGAGGTGTTGTACGAACTCCTCGAGTTTATCGCTGTAAGGTATGACAGTAATGGTACGTCCGATCTCGCGTTCCAGGATTCGAGTGACCCCCTTCACAGCGCGATCGATTCGTCGATAAACCTGTTCGGGAGCTAGGTTTTCATAAGAGGGAAACTTTACGATAAATATGACTCGGTTAAACTCATCGTCAACTATACAGTGATCCGGTTGTAATCCCGTTAAGGTTTCAAAAAGCTGCATGTAGTGGATTTCACGCACAGTCAGTATCTTCTTGCCGCGTCTTCGATTCAACCGTGTTGCTCTCTTACAAGGGTTAATAGCCTACACTCGCCTTCCTTGACTATCGCCAGTACGGATATGGGAAACCGTTTACCTAATAGACCGCCAAGCTCCTTACTAGATCCTTTGTAAATTAGTACGGGTGTGTTACTCAGTCGCGCATAATACAGTACGTCGTTGTACACGTGCTCCGCGGAGCCTTCTGCGAGAATCAACGCTTTGCAGGAACCGCGTTTTAGTAAGCGCGTAACTTCTCTATATCCGTAGACGTAGCTTCCTGTACGTAGTAGTGCGGTAAACTCACGCGACAGCGTAGCTTTATCTAGGTTTATTTTGTAGATCATTGCTACTCCACTAGCGCTTCTTCAAGGCTTGGTAGTTTCATGAAGACTTCAGCGAGTCCTGTTCCCACGGGAATGACTTGTCCGACGATTATATTCTCCGTTACCCCACGAAGCTCGTCTACCTCCCCCCGAACAGCAGCGTCAACTAGTGTTGGTACTGTGATTTCAAACGCAGCGCGCGCAAGCACGCTATCTTTGCTACGAACTATGCCATGGCGACCTATTGCACGAACGTCACCGAAATGCGTCATGGCGTCCGCTACAAGCATTACGTGGCGTATGTCTACATCTAGCCCCTGTTCTTCGAGCACACCTTTGATTTCTCTCACGATAAGCTCGCGAGCTGCTTCTACACCGAGCACCTCATGTACTTCGTGTAAATCGTTAGAGTAAGTTCTACAAGGATCGATCTCTGAAAGTTCCCCTTCAGCGATTTTTCTGAAGAGTTCGCGGAGGTTCGAGCCCTCTGTTCGGATATACCACTCGCCTGTTGAAGCATCGCGTTCGACTAAAGCACGCTTGATGCCAGGAATACCTGCTATTGGTGTTGAAAGCAAGCGATTTCTGCGACGTATGTAGTCTTTAGCACCGATTTCAAACTCGATAAAGCCCTCTTCCTCGTTGAAAGACACTATTCGTCCTCTTCCACGCACCTTAGACTTAAGGTCTTCGAAGGATAGCCCGTAGTGTTGTAGCCGCTGTTTATTTACATAAACCCGTACAAAGCCGCCGATCGCATCCTCTTCAATGCTATCGATCACATCCTGAAGAGTTACCTCACAGACTTTCTCCGCAACGAGTGAGGCACGCTGCGCACTTCTGTTGTGAGGCGCCTTCAGCCGTATCGTCATTATTGGGGTGGATGGCGTTCTGCGAGCATCAACGATTTCAATTAATCTGGGAAGACCGAGTGTTACGTTCATTTCTCGAACACCCGCATAGTGGAAGGTTCGAAGAGTCATTTGTGTCCCAGGTTCTCCTATTGATTGAGCTGCGACAACTCCAACGGCCTCTCCTGGTTCGATCTTTGATTGCTCACGCTTTGCAACTATCTGACGTATCAGCTCGTCAACAACAGGTTTTGTGAGCGTTTCGCGTGATAGGATTTGACGCACTTCCTCCCATAGGCTGAGAGGAATAAGGTCGCGAATTTTCTCAAGTTTCTGCTTTACATATTCTCTAGACGCACGTTCGCCATAACTGCCCAGAGCAAGCTTAATGCGGTCGAGCAAGCGAGGTACGTTTACTATCTTTCCGTGATCGCTTTTTGCGGGATCTGTTCCGTCTTCCCCGTACAGGAATTGCACGATGCGGCCATATGGATCGCGTACACTACCATCGTAGCTGGCAACGAGGTGAGAGAGTGCGTGTATGAGACGTCGCTGCATGTAGCCGCTCTGCTGCGTACGCACAGCAGTATCGACCAGACTCTCACGACCGCTCATTGCGTGGAAAAATATCTCGATGAAGTTCAGACCGGAGAAGTACGAGTTTAGCACGAGACCTCGCGCTGTAGGGCGCAAATCGCCCCATTTGAAGTGAGGAAGGGTTCGATCCCGATAACCGCGGATAATGAGGCGACCTCGCATCGATTGCTGACCTACTAGGGCAGTCATCTGCCAGATGTTAAGCGCGCTTCCTCTAGCTCCTGTTGAAGTCATGACCACACCTTCGTTATTCTCAGGAAGAACCTCAGAGACCACTTTGCCGATTTTGTCTCTAATCTTGGAGTGAATATCAAGTAAGTAGATATCGAGGGTTTCTTCAGGAGTCTTGCCGGGCAGCGGTTCTAGCTTTCCTCTCAGGTATTTTTCAATAACTTTGTCTGACTCATCTAGCATCTCCTGAATTAGCTTCCGGATTCTTCCCCTAGCCTCCTCAGGCAGTACTAGTTCGTCGAGCCCGTAGGAAAACCCTCGTTCCGTAATGAACTTACGTAGCATGTTACAGAGCGCAGTCAGGAACCACTTAGCGAAGTCGCTACCATACTCCTTTACAAGATGGTGGTATAGTGTGTCCGCTCTCTCCGCTCCAATGGAATTTCGGTCGATTACACCGCAAAGAAGCTGACCTTGCTTTACAACAACATAGGCATCATATGGGCACTTCTCTTTGAGGCATTGCCGGCACTTACGGCAAATGCTAGCTTTACCGACGTAGTTGAAGTCCTTAGGTAGCAACATGCTGAAAACTTGCTTACCAGTCCAGAGAGGCTTAGGCTCTTTCTTAACAGGTTCCGGAAGTGGGATGGCTAAGCCTGCTGCTGCAAGTAGGTTGCAAACGGTCGCTTTGTCTAAGTAGGTGTTGCGATGAGTAAGTAGATAGGCGGCTGTAACGAAGTCGATCTTACTACCGATGATAGCGCCACCATAGCGCGGGGATAATATATGGTGCTTTACAGCAAGAAGTAATTCTGTCTCCGCTCGCGCTTCTTCACCTTGAGAAACATGAACATTCATCTCATCTCCATCGAAGTCGGCATTGTAAGGTGGACAGACAACTAGGTGTAAGCGGAAGGTTCTTCCTGGAAGAACACGTACGCGGTGTGCCATGATAGAGATACGGTGTAGAGTTGGTTGTCGGTTAAACAGAACGTAGTCGCCGTCTCGCAGATACCTTTCTACGATATAACCGGGAGCAAGCTCCTCTGCTATCTTGCGGCGATCGACATACTCTAATTTGATACGTTGACCACCAGGGCGTATGATGTAGAGTGCGCCTCGAGGGTCTTCGGGTCCTCTCATCACCATCTCCTTTAGCTGTTCAATATTCCACTCGGTCACTTTTTCAGGTATTGTTAGCTTACGAGCAACCACCTCGGGTATGCCGACCTCATCGATTTCTAGAGAGGGATCTGGAGAGATTACGCTACGTGCAGAGAAGTTAACTCGTTTTCCGGTCAGGTTTCCTCGGAACCTACCTTCCTTACCCTTTAACCGCTGGGCTAGCGTTTTTAGCTCTCTTCCGGACCTGTGTCTAGCGGGGGGGAGGCCGCTTATCTCGTTGTCGAAGTAAACAGAAACGTGGTATTGAAGAAGCTCTCTCTGATCAAGCACACATATAGGTGGTGCTCCACTTTGTTTGTGCTCCCGTAGGCGTTCGTTGACCTTTACAATGTCAACCAGCTTATGTGTAAGGTCGTCCTCGGCGCGGATTCCTGTTTCGAGTGTAATGGAAGGTCTAACGTAAATGGGCGGTACAGGGAGCATGGTAAGAACCATCCACTCGGGTCGGCAGCTCTCTGGAGCATCCATACCAAGTAGACGACAGTCTTCGTTCGGGATTTTCTGTAGCATTTCTCGGATTTGGAAGGGCGCTAGTCGTATTCGGACACCACGTTCATCGATTATGTAGAAGTTGGTCGGTTTTTCATACTCAATCTGTAGCTGGCTGGCTCCGCAGCGTGGACAGGTCTTTCGCTTTCGAGCAGTTAGAGCAACCTCGTCGTATATAGAGCGGGGAACCCGCTCACCAAACTGCTTTGCTCGCTCAATACGCTCCATGAACTTCTGAATCTCCTCATCCGTTAGAAGAATCCGTCCACAGCTCTGACATGTACAGCGTAACAATGTGAGAATGTACTTTGCGAATGCATAGTGTACCACTGGCTCTGCGAGTTCAATAACTCCGAAATGACCCGGGCAGTAGGGGGCCACATTGCCGCAGGTAGAGCAAGTCTGACCCGGTTCGAGAGTTCCTAGGCGTGGATCCATTACACCAAACGGGATGGGACTACCGTCTTCGTCGTAGGTTTCGGTGCTTCGGATCTTAACAACAGCTAGCTTCTGCATTAGGCTGGGTGACATCATCTGGAATTTTATCGCGGCGATGCGTTTGCTCGGGTATTGTTCGAAGAAGCTCATGTTTACCCGTAGCCTTTGAGTATGAGTTTAGGATATATACAGAGGCTCATGAGTTCCTGTAGCAGTAGTTTGAAGGCGTATGATACGGTAACTGTAGCAACAACCGCTTTATCTTTGCATATAGGGCATATAGCGCGTTGCTGCTTTACGTCAAACCAAGCTATGCTTCCACAGTTCTCACAAACAAGAATTCGAGTCCTATCAGATTCGTCAAGCATTCGATCTTTTAGTGTGAAAGCAGCTCCATGACCTATGAGCGCATCGCGCTCCATTTCTCCAAAACGGAGGCCTCCGCCGCGGGCACGTCCTTGAGTAGGCTGACGTGTAAGCATCTGAACCTGTCCACGGGCACGTGCGTGTATTTTGTCAGCAACCATGTGGTGCAGTTTTTGATAGTATACAATCCCTATGAATATCTCCACTTCATATCGCTTTCCGGTTCTACCATCATACATTACTTCTCGACCATTGGGCTGAAAGCCCATCCTGATTAGTTCCTGGCGCAGCTCCTCGTAGGTAACAGGGTGCTTGCAAACTCGGTCGGTCATGCACTTGCCAGCCATTGATTCGTAGAACTGACCTACTGTCATACGTGAGGGGAAGGCGTGTGGATTGATGATGAGATCCGGGACGATTCCACTTTCGGTGAACGGCATGTCTTCCTGTGGATAGATCATTCCGATTACTCCCTTCTGACCATGGCGGCTAGCAAACTTGTCCCCGATCTCGGGTATTCGATGATCACGGATCCGTACCTTTACGATCCGATTACCATGAATCGATTCGGTTATCCAAACGCGATCTACAACTCCCTTCTCAGCGGGCCGCATAGCAACAGAAGAATCTCTTCTGATCATTTGCTGTAGACCGAAGCGACGAATTTCTTCGAAGAAGCGCGGTGGACTAGTCTTGCCGATGATCACATCCCCGCCCGATGCTTCAGCCTCGACGTATGCAATACCATCCTCTTCAATAAGACGGTATGCTTGCTCACCACGATAACCGCGAAGGTTTTCAGGAGTAGGTTTTTCGATCTCGTCTCGCTGCCCTCCAACGTGGTGGCGACACTCTGCTTCGTATAACCGGTAGAAGAACGAACGTGCAAGACCGCGGTCGATTGCGGACTTGTTTATAATAACAGCATCTTCCATATTATACGCTTCAAAGGGTAGTACTGCTACTACAAAGTTCTGTCCACAGGGGTATTCATCATACCGCAGTACTCTGGTTCCAAAAGTTTCTACGATCGGCTTCTGAGGATAGGTTAGCAGATGCGCACGCGACTCAGGACGTATGAAGATATCTATTGAGGGGATGCCTATAGACTGCTTCGCCATCGCAGCTTCTTGAGAGTTGCGAGGAGACTGGTTGTGATTGATGTAGGGGATTAACGATGCACAAGCACCGAGGAAGGCATCATGTAGAATTTCAAGGTGTGTATGTTCTGGAGTTAGTTGCTCGTAGGTGAGGGCTACGTACGCGTTCTCCTCTTCACCAGCATCTAGGTACTCTATAATACCTGCTTCAATAAGATCATCTATTGTTAACTCCCCAGACTTTAGTTTTTCAACATGTTCTTTAGTGAGCTTTGGCTTTCCATTCTCAACAACGACAAGGGGACGACGAACGCGACCAGGATCTGTCCAAATGTACGCTTCATAGCAAGGAGTTCCATCAGCCAGCTTGTTACCCTGAAGAACCGCTACGTTTACCTGATGATTAATCCTTCCCTGCCTACGCAGACTTTTGATATACTCAGCCAGTTTGAATGCATTTCTAACATAGCCTAGGAATTCACCATTAAGGAACACTTTGTGAAAGCTGATGCGAATGTTTCGTAGTAGCGCATCGACATGAGGTCGTTCTCCCTCTGATGCTGTCTCAAACCAAATGCGCAGTTTATCTACGGGGATTATTCGAATGTCGTCTTTTGGTAAGCCCTCTAGTTCTTGCCAGCGTTCAATCTGCCGTAGAATGCGCCTGATCTCCCGATCATCGGCCCCCCATGTTATCTCTGCGCACAGAGCTAGGTGCTTAATGAGACCACAGTTAGTCCCCTCAGGCGTTTCGAAGGGACAGAGACGACCAAAGTGAGTAGGGTGAAGGTCTCGTGCTTCAAAGTGAGGTTGCATTCTACTCATGGGGGATTGTATGCGGCGGAGATGGCTGATCGTAGCAATGCGGTTGTTCCGATCAAGTACTTGGGTAACGCCAACGCGCCCACGACCCCAGTTGCCAGTAGCCATTGCTGTACGTATACGTTCTGTGAGGAATGTTGCACGGAAGGCGAGTTCTACCCTACTTTCGGGACGTCTCTTTAGGGTAGTCTTCTCTAACTGGTACTTTACGTCCCTTACTAGACGATTCAAAAGACCCCGAAGGAGTTCAGCAAGCAGGTCCCCAGCGAGGCGTATTCTCTTGTTTGCGTAATGGTCTTTATCATCAGGATTCCTTCGACCAGCGCGAAGATATAGAAGACGAGATGCCATTTCCGCGAGGAAGTAAGCTTTCTTTAGCCGATCAGAAGGTTTGGTTCCCAGATGCGGTAGTAGATTGTTGTCGAGGAGGTTTTGAGCGCGCGCCACACGATATTCACGTGCATGACCAGGCGCTACACGGTTGCCTATGTACTCTATTGCTGCTTGAACGGTTGGTATTTCCTTGAGTTCAGCAAGTCCTGGAAGAATCTCGATTCGAAGATCGTCTTCGACGGTAATAGCGTCGGCGATTTCCTTATCGGTTTTCATCCCTAATGCTCTAAGAACAACAAAGAGGGGTAGCTCGGGTATCGCTCCAGGTATTGTTACGGTAAATTGCCCCCCGCGTTTTAACCGAACCTCGTTACGAACACGAGTTCCTAAAACGCAGGAGAAGACCTTAGCTACGTAGTCGCCACCGGTCCCTCGTTTAGGCTTCTCAATGAGTATCGTGTTAGGAGCAAGCTCTTCGAAGGCCATGATAACTCGCTCAGAACCATTAATGATAAAGTACCCTCCTGGATCATTTGGGTCTTCTCTTAATGCAAGAAGTTGGTCTCGATCGAGTCCATGAAGATTGCAGTAACGAGATTTGACCATAATTGGTAGATCGCATACGTAAAGACGTTCGTGAGTGAATGTGAGTTCTCGTTGTCCACGAATCTCGTACTCCTCTACTACATCAACGTACACACGACCTGTGTAGGAGATGTTCCTGATACGTGCCTCATATGGATATAGCAAGCGCTCTCGCCGCTGCTGCCCATAGTGGTCCTCGCTGATCTTCGGCTTCTCTACAAATACGCGTTCAAAGACTAAGCGGTAGGGGTGAGGATCGGCTTGAATCTCAATTGGACTGATCGCCTTGAATAAGCGAGGAAGCTCGATATCTACAAATCGCTCAAAGGAGCGGATATGGTGTTGCGTGAGACCTCCTCGTTCAACGATCTTACTAGCAAGGAACTCTAGATCCTCACGGCTTAACCAACCAGATTCCTCTTTTTCGCTCATTCTACTACAATACGATAAAATACTGCAATACCAGCGGTTGGGCTCTTACGTACTATCCTGATTAAGTCACCGGGCTTTGCTCCGAGAGCACGCACTGCAGGATCAGAGGCGCGTATTTTAGGGAATTTATCTGGAGTAGCGTGATACTTCTTGAGTATCTCCTCCCTTTCCTCGGGAGGGACAATTTCGTGTTTAGGAACTAACTCATGATCGAATAGGTTGAAGGGTAATCCCCCGCCCCTCCGCCGACCAGAAGCCCGTCTACTCACAATACACCACCGCTGTCGCGGCGCAGAACCATCATAATAAATTTTACTACAACACCTCCAGGGAGGACCCGCAAACCTTAACAGAGCGATTAGGTAACGTAGCCAGAAGGGCCCGTAGCTCAGTCAGGACAGAGCGCCGGGCTTTTAACCCGGAGGCCGCGGGTTCGAATCCCGCCGGGCCCGCTAACGATCAAGCTCGTTACATCTGCTCTACGAGAAGTGTGTTTAATGGCGCCCCGGCCGGGATTCGAACCCGGGTCCGGCGGGCGACAGCCGCCGATGCTAGACCGGACTACACCACCGGGGCTTCTTCTCCAGGTAGGCTCTAGGAGGCTGCTTATGAGTTTTAGTGGCGGGCCCGCCGGGATTCGAACCCGGGGCCTTCGGCTTAGGAGGCCGACGCCCTGTCCAGGCTGGGCTACGGGCCCAACTAGTCTATAAGGCGAGGCTTTGCAATAGATAACCTTGTCTCGCTATGAACGGCTAGGATGGTTGAAAATCAACAACGACCTGGTAAACTCTAGGAGCAACCGTTCGTACTATCCTCGAATATAGAACCTTTCCGGAGGCTACGCTAAGCACAGTATCGATAGCTTTACGAAGAGCCTCTTTACGACCGCCCTTTGGCACAAAAACATCAAGATAGCAGTGAACAATGCCTCCAGACGTAACGTATTGAGCTGCTATAGGAAGATCCTGTAGTACACGTGTAGGGAGGGGCATAAGGATTCTGTCTACCTTATCACCGATTCGATTCTGAAGAACCTCAACAGCGTCACCAAACCACGCAACTACACGATCATCGACCCTGTTTAACGTAATATTCTCTTTCATAAGCGATATAGCAACAGGATTTATATCAATACTGTGTATAACGAGAGGACTGGCATGCTTCGCAATCAGTATGGAAAACGTACCTACTCCTGCATACATGTTGACGATTCGTTCACGAATACTTTCCTCGAGATATCGTTTCCTTACCAGACGAACAACGCGTTCTCTCTCACCTGATAAACGAGGTGTAAAGAAAACACGTGCGACATCTACTTTGAAAATACAGCTCCATTCCTTGTGCAAAGTGATGGTACGTCTTTCACCAGCTATCCACTCGAAGGATCTGAGACGCCAATCGCCGGAGGTTGAGGAGACTTGTCGTAGAACTACGCGTACTGAGGGTAATAGTTGAAGAAGTGCAGCGCCTAGTTGTGAAGCGTATTTCTCGTAACCGTGTTTTATCTTAATAATAGCTATATCACCTATTATTTCAATTGTGTTTCCCATCGCTGGAACGTACTTGCCGAAAACCATCTGCACAACACGGCGTGCTAAACGCCTCTTACTCATCAGAAGATCGCTATAATTCCCGTGCTTGTGAATGCTTGACGCTATTCGCATCAAATCGTTCAGCTTCATAATACACAACGCTTCCACGGCTATCCACTAATGCAAGAAGGAGCTTACAGGCGTTTAAAGAAGCCTCTCGAACATGCGAGATGAGTTCCTGTGATTCTATAGAGGAGCCCTCCCTTAGGGGGATCACCATAAAGCGCTCGCCTGATTTACTTACCAGAAAGCGAACTAGCTTTGATTTCTCACTAAGTACGGTAACACGACAGTGTCTTTTGAGTAGGTCTATGTAGACGATGAGTTCAGTTGCTGCATCATCATGATTTGCTAACAGATCGAGCCACTCTAACAGGCAGTCATCTTGGGTAGCAACCGCCTTCCTAGACCATAGCAGATACGCGAGTTCGAGTACATCAAGTTCTACTACACCGTTTTTCGACTCACCAATACCCAGCTGCTTCAGCTTACGGGACATATTCGGAGAACAAACTACTACAAAACGTCTGCCAGACCTCTTTACGATGCGAAGCATCTCCGGCACTATACGCTATTATCTGGGCAGTATATTTGCGAGATGGTTGAGGAGGTGCGAAAGAAGCTCTCGTGCTGGCTGAGGGAGTGTAAACACCTCTGTTTGGTAGCAGTTGGGAACCCGGATCGAGGAGACGATGGCTTTGGAGTAGCGTTGGGCAGTAGCTTACAGCGCGAGCTCGCTTCTACAGATCGGGTAACCGTGGTACAAGCCCATACAGCACCTGAGAACGTGATAGGTTTGATAAAGAGGGTCCATCCATCCCACACTATCATACTAGACGCTGTTGATGCGGAAGCACCACCAGGCACTTTACTTCTCATAGACCCTAAGTCCTGCAGCGAGTCAAAGCTACCCTCAACTCATACGATTCCGATTACCACAATCGCCCGATACATTGAGAGGGAAGTAGGCACACAGGTGCTCATACTTGGTGTTCAACCTGCTGATACTACATGGGGATCGCGCATGTCAGCACCTGTACAGAAAGCGCTATCGGTGGTGTTGAGAATGCTGCTTGATGTCATACGTCATACGGTGGGAGGAGGGAGTTCTGATAGTACTGGATCAGAGGGCACTTCCACAGGAGGAGCGGTGGGTTCGATGTAGAACTGCAAAGGAGGTACTGGAGCTCATTAGAACGCTTGGGATTCGAGGCGCTCCTCTAATAGGGATTGCAACAGGATATGCGTTTGCTCTTGAAGCATACAACTTTAGTGGCGAAGATGTGAATGCTCTTAGAACACACTTGGTGAAGCTTATCGAGGCTTTCGAACATCACTCGAGACCGACAGCGTACAATCTTTTCAGGACCTTAGACCGATTGAAGTCGATCATAAGCAAGAGGTTTGAGGACGTTGAAGAACTTCGCACTAAGGTAGTACAATTGGCGGAGCAGATTTACAGAGAAGAGATCGAAGCCTGTAGGAAGATAGGAGATTACGGCGCTGAGCTTCTTCCAGAAAAGTGTACGGTTCTAACTCACTGCAATGCTGGAGAGCTTGCAACAGGCATGTATGGTACGGCGTTAGCAGTAATCTATCGTGCAGTTGAGCAGGGAAAGGAAATTCGCGTTATTGCGACTGAAACCAGGCCTCTACTTCAAGGAGCGCGACTTACGTGCTATGAATTAAGAAAACACGGTATTCCTGTGACACTCATTGTAGACTCAGCGATAGCACACATTATGGAGAGGCATAAAGTGGATTGCGTTATAGTGGGTGCGGATAGGATAACGAAAGATGGCTTTGTTGCAAACAAGATAGGGACCCGAACAATAGCAATTGCGGCTCGCTTTCACAAAGTACCCTTCTACGTCGCTGCACCAATTTCAACCGTAGATCCGTATCGGACTGCAGCAGAGTTTGAAATCGAATATCGTTCACCAGAGGAGGTCGTATTATTCGGAGGAAAGCGTACTGCGCCTACGGACATATCTGTGCTTAACCCAGCATTTGATGTAACACCACCAGACCTAATATCTGGTATAATAACGGATCATGGTGTATACGAGCCGCCTTTTAGAGAGCTAATAGAGCTGGCAAAACAGCTAGCGAGAAGTCAATAGAACCTCGTATGGAATACCGTATTTGTCCAGCAAGGTCAATGAGGACTGGCTAGAAACCACGGCAAAGACGCTAGCTACCGAAGCTTCACAGCGCTTCGTCAGAAGATCCAAAATTGCCCTGAGCTTCGGCTTCGGGGGGAGTGTAATCTCTACAAGAAACAGGCTATCGCGCCTATCAACAAGACCGCGGCGCAAGTAAAGAGAGCAAACGTGACCAGGGCCTAGCGTGTAATCCATTACGAGATAAGGGGCAGATACACTATACTTTGATTCACTTATGAGGACAAGCCCCCAACGCTCTTCAGCAGCTACGATTGCGGCAAGTGGAGTACTAAGTCCAGAAGAGGCGACTACCTTCGTTATTCGCTTTCCACTTGCAGCTTCAACAGCATAGAGCGCGATACGCTTTAGCGTATTTGGTTTGTGAAGAAGAATAGACACATCTAAATCAGATAGAGTATGCAGCCCCTCCTCGTCTAGAGAGGGAATAGGTAGTTGCTCTGGAGGACCGAGAACTAACCGCTTTACATCTCGTATAAGTCGCTTTTTTCGCGCAAAAAGTCGAATTATCTGTTCAGCTCGCTGAGGGGAAGGAAGACAATGCCCGTGAACATATCGGCTGACCTCCGCGGGACTTAGGTTCAGCATTCTCGCGATTTCTTGGTTTTGATATCCTGTTTCCCGAAGGCTTCTCAGAAGCTCAACTGCCCTCAGCCGCTTTGTTATATCTCTCGTGCGATCTACCACCTCAACTTTAAGAGGCTGCTCTTTTAGCTCATATGCAGGGCCCGTGGCCTAGCCTGGATAAGGCGTCGGCCTGCGGAGCCGGAGATCCCGGGTTCAAATCCCGGCGGGCCCGCCACTACCGATGATAGACCCTGACTCCATCTAGAGTACCTACATACAGAGAGTGTGCTATGTTGCAGAACAAACCACATTCCAATACGCCGGGTATCTGTAGAAGTTTAGTTTCGAGAGATTCAGGGTCACGAATATCTCCAAAGTCTACGTCAATAATCACGTTCCCACTATCAGTAACAACAGGTCCGACCTTTCCAGCGGGAGCAATGCGTAGAGTAGGACGTCCACCCAGCTCGCGCACTTTTCGCATCACGAAGGAAATAGCGGAGGGAAGCACTTCGAGAGGTACTGGTTTGTTCAATATATCGGTAAGTTTCTCTTCCTCAACGACAAAAATTGTTTTGTTAGACATACTATCCACAATTTTCTCCATGAGGAGAGCAGCGCCACCTCCCTTGATTGCTTGAAGATGCAAGTTAACCTGATCAGCGCCGTCAATGGCGATATCTACAGCGTCTACTTGCCAAGGATCCCTGTACGGTATCCCATGCTTACTTAACAGCAATTTTATCTGATAAGATGTTGGGACAGCTACGATATTTTGGACGGTTCCTCTCCTGATTTCATACGCTAACAATTCTACGAATAAGGCCATTGTACTACCGCTACCTATACCTAAGATTACATTATCTTGTATTTCAGAAGTGAGGAGCTGCCTCAGGGCTTTTTCTCGCTTCAGCCTTCTAGTTTCATCCAATTTAGGACTCTTCGGCGCCCTCAACTTCCTCTTCGATCTGCTCAAGTAGTTCATATAATTGCTCCAATCGGTGTGCAATGTGGTCAAGTTGATCAGAGGGCTTTTTCCGAGCCCGTGGAGGCTTGCGCGCTGGCGCACTTACCGTAGCCTTCTGGGGGGTGGGCGGCTCGAGGTCTACCTGAACATACTGTGATAGCTTGCGAACTGCCTCTTCGTAGCGGCGCTTGGCTTCGTAAGCATCGATTATAGCCTGATGTCTATCGAGTTCCTTCTTCCAGCGTTCGATGAACCCAAGTAACTTACTACTGATAATAGGAGCGATATCAGAAGGTATTTCAGATTCCTTTCCGCGGCTACAGGTAACGTCCAGGAGAGCTCTTTGGTACAGCTTAATCCAAAACTCAGCCTCCGCTTTCCGCTTTTTTGCTTGCACGTAATCAGTTTCTGAAATAGGATGAGGTGGTGCGGGAAGAGAGCTTGAAGACGGAGAGGATGGTTTTGCTGTGCTCTCCGCCTTTTCTTTACGCCGTTTTTTCCAAAATGGCACAAGGGAATACACACAGCACTTCTTAGAGCTTTGAGAGGTGGAGCCCCGGGCGGGATTTGAACCCGCGACCTGCGGCTTACAAGGCCGCCGCTCTGCCGCTGAGCTACCGGGGCCTCTCCTCGCAATCCCAACGCAGCTTATTGAACCTTCTGTTTAGTTAGATTTATTAATCAAGTATACGCGTAGGATTCGCGAGCCGGGGTAGCTCAGCCTGGTTGGAGCGCCCGTCCGGGTCCTGGGGCGAGACTCATAATCGGGAGGTCGCGGGTTCAAATCCCGCCCCCGGCACTATTGGAG
>QMWL02000001.1 GCA_003661605.2 archaeon | reverse complement strand
TGCCGCAGTGGCATAGCGACCTACATAAGCGGAGGAAGAAAACTGGCGGGCGTAGAGTGCCGTATCGAAAGAAGCGTAAGTACGAGCTGGGGCGTGATCCGACGCTTACAAAGCTAGCAGCAGAGGAGGTTCGGAGGCTTATTCGGACTAAGGGGGGAGGACGAAAAATACGGTTGCTTCGCGCCGCGTATGCAAACGTCGTTGATCCAGAGACAGGAGAGTGTAAGAAAGTGCGAATTCTGGGGGTGGTTTCGAATCCAGCAGACCGCATTCTTGACCGGCTTAAGATTATCACAAAGGGGACAATTATCAGGACAGAGCTCGGGAACGCACGGGTAACTTCTCGACCAGGTCAAGACGGTGTAATCAACGCGGTGCTTATCAGGTAGCATATCATCTGATTCTAACGCAGCTTTGGAGGAGGCGTAAACGAGTTCGAGATTTGAGTAGGTCTTTATAGAGAGAGGAATAGGGCGATGGCGTGAGTTACGTACAGAATAATGCACGAAGGGTGGTGAGAATCGATCAGGTAGTGAGAGAAACGCCTACTGTGACCTCGATCCTGTTTCGGGACTCGTTGTGTGCGTGTGCCTCACCAGGGCAGTTCGTTATGGTTTGGCTACTGGGTTATGAGGAGGTGCCTATGTCGCTAGCGTTCATCAACGAGGAGGGGCTTTCAGGCATTACCGTTCGGGAAGTAGGTGATACGACTCGCGCGATGCGGCAATTACGAGT
Organism: archaeon; assembly: GCA_003661605.2. GTDB lineage: Archaea > Thermoproteota > QMWL01 > QMWL01 > QMWL01 > QMWL01. The sequence continues at coordinate 48,733 of QMWL02000001.1, read as the reverse complement.
TGGAGATAGAATAGTGATACGGGGTCCGTTTGGTCGAGGGTTTTCGCTCCGAAGCAAGAAGCCCCTGATTGTAGGAGGGGGGACAGGTATCGCACCGCTACGACCTCTAATTAGGAGGTTCGTAACGCGTCGAACACGATGTACAGTGGTGTTGGGAGGAGCTTCTAGTCAGGAGCTGATTTACCACCGCTGGTTGCAGCAACTTAATCGTCGAAGAGCCGTCCGCTACGTAGCGTGTACAGAGGATGGAAGTGTGGGTGTTAAGGGAACGGTTGTTGATGCGCTTCGGGATATGGATCTTAAGAACTTCGATTACCTCTATGTGTGTGGTCCTGAGAAGATGATCGCAGCGGTGGCGGACCTCGCGCAGGAGGCGGGAGTTCCTGGGGAGGCTTCTGTCGAACGCTACATCAAGTGTGGTGTGGGGATCTGCGGGTCCTGTCAGCTGGGTTGGTTGCGCGTCTGTAGAGATGGACCCGTGGTACCGTTGCGTATCCTCCGACGGATCAACGAATTCGCACGCATTCGTCGCGATGACATAGGACGCCCCATTCCCGTTGAGTAGCCTTCGCGCGGTCCTAGTTCACACACGAGAGGTTCCGAACGAGGAGAAGGGCTTCGCTCTACTTGCGCTTGATCGGGTAGTTGGTAGCGTTGTTAGAGTGGTGGACGGAGGTGCGGTTGGTTTTCCAACAGGAGTTCGGCGGCGCGTTGAGCCTTGGCGTGGGAAGTATCAGTATCTTGCAGACGACTTACTAACGGTACCACAGCAGATGTGGACACCTGGTAGCGTAGTTCTCCTGCTAACCTCTGTTGATATTTATACTCGAGGAATGAACTACATCTTTGGACTAGCTACACGGGGTGCAGCAGTTATCTCAAGTGCTAGAATTCACCCAAGTTTCTGGGAAGCACTACCTGAGATGAGCCGCTACTTGCCTGAAGACAAGCAGTTCTTCGCACAGCAGCTGGGTAAGGTTGTAGTACACGAGTTCGGACATACAGTTGGGTTACCGCACTGTGAGCGCTGGGACTGTGTAATGCGGTTTTCAAACTCGCCCTTCGAGCTGTATCGGAAGGGATCTACGTTTTGCTCTGACTGCTGGATGCGCCTGCTTCGCTTGGTGCACGACTTGGCGGTGTGATACCAGCCTTTGTGAAGAGGCGGCGAAGCTGAGGGAGGAGGGGTTTCTGCGGGTCTAGTGAGAACAGGTCGTAGAACCGAGGGCTTGGGGCGATTTCAAGCGTGCGTCCATGGCGCTTTGTTACGATGAGTCCATACAGGCGAAGACGCTCGATGTGACGGTAAGCGGAGGGTCCTACAACACGAGTGATGAGTGCGCGTTTGACTGGTTGACCTGCTTGCGCATATTTGTAGGCAATGTAGAGCAAGGTTCGTATTGCACCGCGGCTTAGAACAAGGTCACGTGCAACGCGACGCGCGTACTCCGAGTAAGGGGCACGGACGCGCATAACAAAACGACTACCTGGAAGCTCGGCGATTTCGAGAGCTGAGCCTGATCGGCGGTAACGCTGTGCAAGCTCAGCCACCAGTTTGCGAGTGATGCGCCTGGAGGAGAGTCCAGCTACTCGAGTAAGGGTAGCGATGTCAATAGGGCGACCTGCTGCGTACAAGCAAGCTTCGATGCGTTGTAGGGCGTCTTTCGGTACTTCTTGTTCTTGTCTCATCAGCCGTCTAGTGCGTCCTCTTCTTCTGGAGCTAGGTCAGGGTGGCAGATAATTAGATCCGTTTCATCGTCGAGCGCGAGTAGCCAGATCTTCCCCTCAGACGCTAGGAAGAGGCACGCGAGAAGAGGGGTGAACAGATCTGGTTTAGTGCTGAGAAGACCTAATCGGGATAGCACTTCTGAGAGTAGGACAATTGGCTGAGCTTCAAGTATGCCGAGAAGCTCGGTTTCGAAGCGTGTAAGGAACTGTTGGAAGCGCTGAGCTTCGATTCGATCGATGTGCTCAATGAGCTGTAGAACGTCTTCAGGTTTTGTCTTAACGAAGGGGCGTGCGCTGCGTACGACCAGGTTTTCGCGGTGTAGGAGTTCCTCAATCATTCGAAGGTACTCGCTGATGGGAAGGCTGCGGAAGAAGGACGTGTAGGGAGAGATGTAGGGGAAAGGTACGGGAGGAGGAATGAAGTCTTCAAGAGCGCGACGAGAGCGTCGGGGCGGAGGTTCGTCAGGTTGGAAGATACGCTTCACCTTCTCGTAGTAGATGAGGCTAGAAGTCTCGACAACGATACCGGTGGTTACGTAATCGATGCCAGTAGTAGCCTGCATGTCCTCCCAAAAGCGTTCGAGGAGGAATCGCAGCTTGATCTTCCATATGCGCGAACGCTGTATCCGCTCAGGGCGTACAAGAATGATATAGGGAGCGTCCTCCGGGATCACAAACCGCGCGTTCAAGGCGAGGTGACGGGAGAGACTGCTTGTTGGACAAGCTGCTCGGGGCGTACGGATACGAGGTGCGCTCTTCCATCTGCGGTGAAGACGCCTACGATCTTGTCAGCAAGTCGTGCAAGTTCGCGACCTCGGTGAGACACAATTATGACCTGGGACCTATCAGCGAGCTGACGGATCAAACGAGCTAGGATCTCAGCATTACGAGCATCGAGACCAGCGTCGATCTCGTCGAAGATGTAGAAGGGGGCGGGGAATAGTTCTTGAAACGCGAGAATCAAGCAGATCGCTGTGATAACCTTCTCGCCGCCGCTGCAGGCCATGAGGCTCATCTCGGGTTTATCGCCTATACGCACGCGGATGGAGATAGGTGAGTCGGCAGGGTGCTGGGGATCTTCGAAGAAGAGCCGCGCAGAACTGTTTGGGAAGAACTCGCGCAGGTAGCGAGCGAAGTGGTGGCTTATTCTGTCAACGATGCTTCGAACAGTCTGGTGTTTTTCTTGTTCGATGCGCTCGATCAGCTGCCGAATGGCGTTACATTCCTCTTCTAGTTCGCGAAGTCGCTCAGATAGTTTTTTGAACCCGGGGAGATTACGATTATACTCTTCGAAAGCTCGCTCGTTTACGGGACCTATTTCTCGTAACTCGCGGTGAAGTAGTGCTTTGAGCTTCTTGAGGAAATCAGGGTCGTGTGTGGCTAGTAGTTCTGTAGCGGACTCTAGGAAAGCAGATTCATGGAGCTTTTGATCGAGACGATGGAGCTGGTCGCGGTCATAGTTCACCTGAGTAAGTAGCCGCGTTTGCTCGGCCAAGAGAGAGCGGTACTTGCTGTCTAGTGTTTGAAACTCCTCTTGTCGCTTGTTTAGGAGTTCAATTAACTGCCATCGACCACTTATAGCATCCTCACGAAGCTTGAGGAGAGCAGTACGTCTCTCCTCCAAACGCTTTTCCTGATCCACCAAGACCTGAAGGCTGCGAAGAAGGCGGCGGCGCTTATTCTGAAGCTCGTTTCTTCGCTGCCCTAGCTGTTGCTCTGTGGCGAAGAGGGACTCTGCACACGTCCGAAGCCGTAAGTCAATGCGGCGAAGATCCTCGATCTTTTTCCTTATATCTTCAATCTGGAGGCGCGTACTGCGTAATTGACCCTTGAGTTGCTCGATGCGTGCACGAACGCCTCGAATCTCCCTTTCAATTCGCTCAGGGTTTAGGTTCGCAAGACGTTGAGACAGCTGTGCATACCGGCTTTCCAGTGCTGCAACTCTAGCTGCTGTCTGATTACATTCTCGTCTTAGCTTTACGAGAACCGCACGTTCAGAAGCCAGTTTTTTGGCTAAGCGGTCGCGGCGCGCTTCGGATCGCTGTAGCGTGGTTTGTAGGCGGTCAAAGTCCGCTTGTAACTTCGCCAGAGACTGACGTTGGGTTTCAATAGACTTCTCTTCTTCTTCGATAGCGCGCTTCAGATCGGCTATGAGGCGCTTCCGGTCTACCGTAAGCCGTTCAAGCCGTTTAACCAGTTTCTTCACACGCTTTAGGGTGAGGATGGGTAGTTTAGGTAGAGACTGTAGTTTGCTGGGAGACCCTGTTGCAACAGCGCTAGCGGTATACACTACACCGTCTCTCGTTATCGCAGTGTATCCCTTCTGAGCAAGCTCTGCAGCTGCTTTAGGAGAGGAAACGAAAACCACGCCTCCTAAAAGAAAGCGAACTACGGGTTGTATCTGAGCTGAAGCACGTACTAGCTTATCGGCGGTAGCGATGATTGCAGGGTGCTTTGGAGGAGGTGGGGGGCGAAGGCGCTTTGTTAGCGATACAGGAATTGCGATAATACGCCCAGCTTGCATACGCTTGGCGTAAGCAAGTAGCTGGGAAGCAGCGTTGAGGTCTTCGACAACATAGGCGTCGAGCCAGTCTCGTAGAACGGCTTCTATCAGAGGCTTGTGTCTAGGCAGTACTTTGATGAGATCGCGTAAAACACCGAGAACCCCAGGTATGATGCCTGCACGTGCGAGTTCGAGTAACCGCTGTCGCGCTTGCTGAGCGGTGGCGAGGTTTTCTACTATGGAGCGTTGAGCATCGATGGACATGACGAGGATTCGCGCCGTAGAGAGAGCTTCACGAGCGTCGTTTAGCAAAGTGTGGGCTCGAGCGTATCGTTCACGAAGCTGTGTCAGCCGTTTCTCAGAGAGATTTAGTGCTCGTTGCTGATGCGAGATAGCGTCACGTAGATCCTGTAGCTGTTCGCGAAGAGTAGATAGTTCGAGGTCGATGTCAGATATACGAGACTCAAGGTCGCGGACTACGGCTTCTCGGGCTTCGAGGCGTGTTTGAAGTCTTGAAAGGCGGTTACGCGCTTCACGAAGCTGTTTCTCCACGTCCTGTAGCTGTTGTTCGAGCTGAGTTCTCTCCCCGGTACCAGAGGAAAGCAAGTTTATGAGCGAATTTTCACGATCGCGAAGCTGTGCAATACTCTTTTCGAGGCATTCTACCTGTTTAACTAACTGGTCTTGCTTCTCTAGCAGTTGGTTGATCTCTTGAAGACGCGCCTCACGTTCATTATTAACTTGCTGCTTCTCTCTTCGAACCGCATCGATTCGCTGGTTTAAGTGCTCTAGGTCTGCGTTTACGCTACGTATTTGGTCTTCTAGGTTTGAACGCTCTCCGCGTAGGCGTTGTAGATCAAGGTCGATTTGTGCGAGGTCGGTTTCAATGCTAGGTAGCGTTTGCTGTAGCTGGCGCTGGAGACCGTTTATCTCCTGGCGTATAGCTTGGATCTGCTCTCGAAGAACTTTCAGGTTCTCCTCCAACTCTCGAGCGTGGCGTTCGCGGTCTTCGATCTGAGCACTGAGTGCGTTCCTCTCATGGAGAAGGAGCGCGGTTTCGATCATGCTGAGGAGCCGTTCGGTTAGCTGTCTTCGTTGTGCAACTACTAGATCGCGGGATAGAGTAAGGACAAAGCGTTCTTCGCCCGCTCTTCGACCTCGTAGCTCGCGTAGGTGCTGTTCGGCCTCTGCGAGGCGCTTCTCAGCACGTCGTCGCCGTTCCTCGAATTCTTCAATGCCAGCAAGACTGCGAATGTACGCAGCAAGTTCTTCGGAGTCTTTGTTTGCGATTTCGACGATAGCACCTTGGGGGACGATGTTGAACCCTGTGGGGTCTATTCCCGCGCGGTGAAGGAGGTTTTGTACGACATAAGCTTGAACGCGGCGCCCGTTGAGGTAGAACTTGCTAGCTTCAACACCGCCTTCTGACCGTGTGAGAACTCGGCGGATAACGACTTGATCGGAATCTATGGGGAAGAACCGGTCAGCGTTGTCAAAAGCGATTTCCACGGAGATCTTTCGCGCAACTCGGTCTTCCTTCCTATGGAATAGATCGATGACGCTACCAACGCCAAGCAGACGTAAAACACGGCGTATGTTGATTCCTAGAGGTAGAATAGTAGCTTGTAGGAGGGAGCTTTTACCCTGACCGTTGGGTCCAATAAGGAGTGTGAGTCCAGAGGCAGGCTGGAAACAAGTGGTTCGAGGTCCAAATACTTTGAAGTTGCGCACACGGACGCTGAGAATGCGTCCAGACACGCGTTCTCCAGTCTATTTTGGATATAGGAAACACCGTCAATACATTTTTACTAAGTTATTAGACCCGTTTTCAGCAGCGGTGTGGTAAAGCGCGCTACCAATTTTAACAAAGATCGGTTCTGTTGGCTCCATGCGCATCAGGAAAGGGGATGTTGAGCAGGCTCTGGAACGTATACGAGAGCGCATTTACAGGAAGGTTGGTATTATGTATGGAAGACCTGTCATTTCGCGGGTTTTAGTGGATGAGGACTCGCGCACGCTTTTCATATTCGTTCCCGATAGACCGGATAAATCCGCGCTCTTAGGTCCTGGTGCGTGGGCGGTAGCTGAGCTGAAGAAATGGTTTGACATACCGAATATTGGGGTACGGGCTCTTACGGATGTTGTGGTAAAGCGGTGGAGGATTCGCATGACTCTGGAGTGTGTAAAGCGAGCGCGAGTTTCCCAGCGTCTCAAAGATGTGCTTGAAAAGCACATAGTGCCGCTTCTTGAACGAGAATTGAAGCATTATCCGTTACGACCTAATCTGGAGGTCGAGGAGGAAGGCGTACCGAGCATCGTAGTAGGGCTCTCAGGCGGTGCGGATAGTACCGCTGCTCTCATCCTTGCGAGGGAGGCGGGGTTAAACCCGATAGCCGTAACTGTTGCACCAGCGCCGTATATCGTTCCACGTAGGGTTGAGGATCGTGCACGGCAGATTGCAGAGCGGTTAGGAGTGGAACACGTAGTTTTACGGGATGTACCGGGGTTTGAGGAGGTTGCTCGGCGAGCGGTGCAGGGGAGACTTCATCCGTGTGGTAAGTGTCGGCGCTTGATTACTGAACGGGTTCTAGCCTTTGCTCAAGAGCGGGGAATCCCTCTCGTAAGTTTCGGAGACCTACTTCCCACAGGCTATCACGCACTCCAGCGAATAGGAGAGGTCTGGGTTCTGAACCTTTGTGCTGCGTTAGCGCTCACCAAGTCCGAGACCGTCCTAATCGCAAGGACTGTTTACGAGTTTCGAGGACGCGGGTTTACGTATGGATGCCCGTTCTTACGATACCTTCACAAACGGTACCCAGCCTACCGCTGGGCGTCTGTGCAGCGCGTACTTCGAGAGCTTCGAGCAGGTATCCTTGAGCCGGGGCAAGCGCTAAGCTACATCAAGAGCATCTTCAGTTGAAGGTCTTCAACGTTCTTGTGTGCGGCGTTGGCGGTCAAGGAGTAGTAACTACAGGTATAATCATCGCGCGCGCTGCGCTTGTTGATGGTCATCATGTGAAAGTCTGCGAAACACGTGGTGTAGCAAAACGCGGTGGATCCGTGGTCGTTCACATCCGGTGGGGTGAAGAAGTAGCTAGTCCGCTGATTCCAGAAGGAGCTACGGATCTGATTTTAGGTCTAGATCCTATCGAGACGCTCCGCTGGCTTTCGATGCTTGCTCCTACGGGGGTTGTTGTTTCTGAATCGGAGCCTTTTAGTGGTCACCTTCCAGAGGGGTGTGCTATCCAACACGTTAGAGACCAGATCCGTAGTCGAGGAGTGGTGTTCTTCGTACCCGCTACAGCGTGGGCTGCGAGGGAGGTGGGTTCGCCGCTACAAGCGAACGTGCTGCTGGTGGGGGTTGCGAAGAGTCTTGGAGTGCTTCCGGTAAGTACGCATGCGTTAGAGAAAGCAGTTCGAGCGACTCTTCCTTACGCCGTTAGCATACGTGCACTTCAGCTTGGACTGAGTAGGGGTAAGGAGCTTCAAGAGGGTAAAGCGGATTAAGCGAGCGAAAACGCAGGGCGTGCGGTGGGATCGGGCAACACGCATTCTCGAAAAAAGCCGAGAAAAGGGGGCAGTAGGTATCCTACTCACGCGTCGCGAGAATGTGTTCTACCTGACAGGCTTTAATGCAGGAGTGCTACTTGTGCTGCCTCACGAAGCTTGGCTTCTGGTGCCGAGGTTAGAAGAAGCGCGAGCGCGGCAGCAGGTAGAGGGGGTTAAACTCAGCGTGTGGCGACGGCGGGAGGAGCTGTGGCAGCAAGTTGGAGAGAAAGTACAGGGGCGTATCGGGTTTGATGCTCTTGACATCAGCTTATTGGAAGTTGTACAGAGAAAGGGCATAGAGCCCGTAAGCGTTGCAAAGGAAGTTTACGAGGTACGTCGGCGAAAGGACGAGGAGGAGATTCGGAGAATCGAAGCAGCGGTGAGAGTTACAGAGGAGGGATTGAAGGCCGTAGAGGAAGGGCTGAGACCGGGACTTCGAGAGAGGGAACTGGCGTCTCTAGCAGAGCGCGCAATGCGAGAAGCGGGAGCAGAGTGGTTCTCCTTCGAGTGTATTGTTGCCTCAGGACCTAACAGCGCTTTTCCACACCATCGAACAAGCGATAGGGAGCTACAGAGAGGAGATGCTGTTGTTGTCGATATAGGTGCGCGCGTTAACGGGTACTGTGCAGATCTAACACGCACCTTCGTTGTTGGAAGAGCACCGGAGAGTTTCGAGGAGGTCTGGAGCGCTGTCCTAGAGGCGCAAAAGCTTGCTATCGCTGGGATAAGAGCAGGAGCGAGGTGCGCTGAGGTAGACGCACGTGCGCGTAAGTTCTTGGAGGAGCGAAAGCTAGGGGAGGCGTTTATCCACTCTACTGGTCATGGAATAGGCTTAGAGGTACATGAACCGCCGCGACTATCTCCTTACTCGAATGAGCTATTAGTAGCGGGGGATGTCGTTACGGTAGAGCCAGGAGTGTACTTGGAAGGCATGTTCGGTGTGCGAATTGAAGATGATGTGGTGGTAACGGAAGAAGGTGCAAAGGTGCTGTCTCGCTTCCCGCGTAGCCCTGTTTGATCTAGCGACCGAAACGGCGGTGACGTAGCTGGTAGGTGCGTATAGCGCGAAGCAAGTCTATCTTTCGGAACTCAGGCCAGTAAACATCGAGGAATACAAATTCACTATATGCACACTGCCAAAGGAGGAAGTTACTAATGCGCTCCTCGCCTGAAGTGCGTATGATGAGGTCGGGGTCGGGTATATCGCGAGTGTAAAGGTTCTTGGCAATAACGACTTCATCTATTTGCTCTGGTGAAAGCTCACCATGCTTAACACGCTCAGCAATACGGCGAACGGCATCAACGATTTCAGCACGACCTCCGTACGCGATGGCAATAGTTACGGTGAGGTTCTTCCCACTCTGGGTGCGTTTCTCGATCTCGCACATCAGCTGCTGGAGACGCTCCGGTAACAGGTGCGTACGACCGATGAATTGGAACCGTACACCCTCACGAAGGATCTCCTTGTCGTTAAGCAGACGGAGGGCCTGTCTTTCGAAGATTTCAAACAGCTTCTGCAGCTCTTCACGGCTTCTACGAAGGTTTTCTGTCGAAAGAGTGTATAGGGTTACGTACTTTATACCGATCTGTCGGATCCACCGCAGAGCTTTCTCTACTTTCTTAGCGCCCTCCTCGTGCCCAGCCCATGGAGGAAGCCCGCGTTCACGTGCCCAACGGCGGTTTCCATCCAAGATTATGGCGACGTGTTTAGGAACGGGGTGTGCGCGTATTTCGTCGAAGAGCATTCGCTCGTAGAGCTTTTCGACACCGGTATAGCGGGCTAGCGCGCGAGAGAGACGTATGAGAGGACGGGGGATTCGCATGGCTAGATGAAATCCGCTACACGTTGCAATGCGGCTCCGCAGGTGCAGGATCGTTGCTCAGGGATGAGAGTGGCGGCTCTGAGGAGTATACTGCGAATGGTAGCTGTAAGCTTCCGCATCCTCGTAAAGACCTCCTCAACCGTGATACGGCTACTGATTCCTGCAGCAAAGTTGGTTACAACACAGAGAGAGGCGTAGCAGATGCCCTTCTCACGTGCAAGCGGAAGCTCGGGGAAGAGAGTCATACCAACGACCGTGCCTCCGATCCTTCGGTAAAACTGGATCTCTGCAGCGGTCTCGAATCGCGGTCCTTCTGTACAAACGTAAACACCGTTGTCGTAGACGCGGACTTGGTTTTCACGGCAAGCGTTGATCAACGCTGAGCGTACCTCTGGGCAAAAAGGTTGAGTCATGTCGACGTGAGCAGCTTCGTTTTCAAAGAATGTAGCAGTACGTCTTCGGGTGAAGTCGATAGCATTATCGGGTATTACGAAGGATCCCGGAGGTATCTCTGGGTCCATGGATCCTACGGCGCTAACGGCAATAATGCGAGAGACGTCAAGCGCAGCTATTGCCCATATGTTTGCACGGTAGTTGACCGCGTGAGGCGGTGCAGCGTGCTGAGGACCATGACGGGGGAGGAAGAAGAGAGGGAAGGGTGCTTCTATGCGCTTTATGTACGATACGTCGCCAAACGGAGTTGATATAGGAGAATGCTGTTGTCCAGCAAGTAAGCGCTCTAGTCCAGAGCCGCCTATGATTGCGACTCGTTTCACTGCTCGGCGCTACGGCGGTGAATATATCGTTCAAACAGTATGGTTGCAGCAACAGTAACGGCGATTCCGATGAGAAGGCGCAGGAGGAGAGGAAGGATCGGTGAATCAGGATTAAGCAAGTACTCGGATATTGGGTAGAGGAATAGGTAGAAGAAGACTACCGATGCGATGATACCTAGGAAGTTTTCGAGGGCGCGAGGGTGTCGTCCTAGGGTTTTGTAGACGGCGCGTCCGCTGAAGAAGATTATGAAGGCGAGCATCAGGAAGAGGGATGCGCCTTGAAGCCAGTATGCTATAGCGATCTGAAGGGCGCGGAAACCGAGTAGAGGGTCGTATACCACTATCGCTACCTGTGTGGCTTGATAGATGCCTATACCTAAGAGTATCAGAGACCCAGATACGACGAGAAGCTTAGCTTGGAAGATCGGAGAGTAGAAGGTTCGCGCTGCTGCGCGCGCAAACTGACGGGCAGCACGATCGATGTGGAAGCCTTTGACAACTAGGAGAGTGCAGACTACGAAAGCGAGCGTGTAGGCGAAGTAGTGAGTTAGGTTTAGGAAATACAGGATTAGAGCGAGCAAGCCGAGGACGCCAGGAAGACCGAGGAGGTAGCGGGAGAAACGTGGTTCTTCTACGATCATCTTGAGGTAGCGTGCAATGACGTGATAGGTCTCCTCAACGGAAGCATGGTGCTTGATAACTACACGGCGGATGGATGCGACGGGTCGCCTTGAGGATATCAGGGACGTAACTTCAGGACTGGCAAAGCCATCGGTGACTAGTACGATGTAATCAGCTGGAAACCGCTCAAGTACCTCATCGAGACTGTTGAGAATACGGTGTGCAGCTTCAATGCCGCCTCGAGGGGATCCGGTTATCGTAGCTATTTCGACATAGCGTGAACCTAGCTCTTTCACCAGCCGATCGTAGGTGCGAATTGCCTCGAATATGGCGTTAGCATCGGCTTCCTCGGGGTCTCGAGTAGCTAGCTGAACAGCAGCCATCAGGTTCGCTTCCCGCCCCACGACCGGAGTGGTGAGACCAGTTTTCGTCCCTAAGTCGTCGTCTTCATCGACGCAGAGGACCAGAAGCCGGCCGTGGAGCGGGCGTCGCAACCACCTCTTACGACAGCGCCTAAATTAAGTTTAGTGTGTAGTCTAACCGAAGACCTCGTAGTAGATACGAAGTTCCTCTAACGATACAGGCTCACCGCGTTGAAGCCTCTCCTTGACACGCTTAGCAATACGACGCTTTTCCTCTCTGAGAGCTTGCGTACGGCGAACTTGCTCCTCTACAACGCGCTCAAGACGTAGCTCGGATAGCCGATCACGAAGCTTGTCTATCTGGTTATTGAGCTGACGGCGCTGACGACGGATAGCGGAGAGTTGCTTACGAAGATCGTCAACTTCCTGACCAATTGCAGATATCTTGTTTCTCAGGTTCTCGATCTGTTGCCGCTGTTGGCGGATCGTCTGTTTGATTTCGTAGATGCGACTGCGAAGTTCTCTAATGCGGTTACGTAGCGTATCCAGTTGATGAGTTAGCGTTTCGTGATGAATATGTGCACGAAGCTGCTGCCAGTATTTCTCGATTTCATGTACGAGTGCTCGTTCTTCCTGTAGGGGCAGAATGCTGTAGAAGTACCGTTCCTCGAGTTCGGTAATACGCTTCTCAAGGACATCACGCGGTAGCTTTGCTAAAGCACGGACCCGCCGTGCAGCAGCGACTAGTTCGCGGAGGCGCTCGTAGCAAGTTCGGACCTGGTTAGCTAAACGGTCTCGCTCAGCGCGAAGCTGCCGTAGCTGATCTACAAGCGACCGACGTGCCTCTACAAGCTTGCGAAGCTGCTCACGGCGTTCACGAAGAAGCGCTACAAGCTGACGCTCTCGCTCCTCTAGTTCAGAAAGCTGACGCTCTGCCTCCGCAATCTGGTTTAGGAGCTTCTGCTCTTCGGTGTCGTAGTCGGAGGACAGGGCTAGAGGACTATTCGCGCGTCGACGACGTAAGCACCCTTAGGATATACTTCAATCGGGTTAAGGTCTAGGGAGCTGATTTCAGGATGGTCAGTAACGAGCTGGGATACGGCTCTGATGATCTTTACGATCGTCTCTATGTCACACGGTTGACGACCACGATATCCGGTGAGAATCGGGTATGCTTTGATTTCTTGTATCATCTCTCGAGCATCTCGCTCACTAACGGGAGCGAGGCGGAAGGACACGTCGTTGTATAGCTCGACGAAGATGCCTCCTAAGCCGAACATCACAGCGGGTCCGAACTGTGGGTCTTTGATTGCGCCAACGATGACTTCAACGCCTTCTTCTGCAAACTTCGTAACGAGTATACCGTGAATGTCAGCATCGGGAACGTGGCGACGGACGTTTTCGATTATGTGATGATAGCCTTTCCGAACTTCTTCTGCGTTCTTGAGCTTAACGAGCACTCCACCTACATCGGTTTTGTGGAGAACCTGAGGGGATACGATCTTTAGAACCACTGGGTAGCCAAACTGCTCCGCCGCTTTAACGGCCTCCTCTTCGGTTTTAGCGACCGCGAATGGTGGAACAGGAATTCCATACTCTTGGCAAATCTGTTTGGCTTCAGGCTCAAGTAGGGCTTTTCTGCCCTCCGATAGCGCTTTCTGGATGATCTGCTTGGTTAGCTCGCTCACGAGGGCGCGACTGTGGTTAGTATTAGGCTTTGGCTACGGCTGCTCTATAGCGTGGGAGACGGAGAGATCTGCGTGTAGTTCCACGATACTGCGTAGTTATTGCCTGGTAGTGGTTCGAGCAGTTCGGAGGGGCTAAGAGGGGTCCAGACACCGTTCGGTGAGCGGAGGTACGTGAGCCAGAAGTACCCTCCTGTTGAGTTAACACCGTTTATCGACCATACAAAGACGGTGGGGTGCATGGTCTGGTTAGAGGGTGTTGCTTTAAGCGATAAGGAGTAGATTACCAAGACATCAGCGCATTCCTCTAGGAGAGAAAGGGGGGTTGCCTCATCGCGGGGGACGGTTGCAAATCGGTGTATTTCTACTGTACCGTTTCCGTAGTCGATGAATACTGCGAGGTTCCAGAGGCGCTCTATACGACCTAGATGGCTACCGTAGCTTTGTGCAAACAGCCAGTAGTAGTAGCCTACAAACAGAGCAAACGCTGCAATAAGAATACCACCTACTGCGATGCCCACCCTCCTCGCAATTGTTGAGTTGCTCATTGCGGGATGCTTCAGGTTGCTATATAGAGCTGTTAGCTGGTTTACGGACTAAGCCAGCGGGGAGGGATCGGTCGAGGTAGCTTGCTATGAGAGGAGTGAGTGAAAAGAGAGGTATGTTTGCAGCTAGATGTAGGATCGTGAAGGGAATTTGAGCTAGAAGTGCAGCGAGTAGTGGAACGTGGAAAACCAGTGCATAAGCGGAGGCAGTTAGCAAATCGTAGACGAGAGTCGTCCACAAAGCGTTGAGCGCATGAACTAAAGCCGCGATGCGGGTCTGCTTCCATAGGCGAGGGCTTCGTGCCGCAGCAGTTCCGGCGATGGCGTAGATTGGTTCTGATACAGTAGTTGCAGCAAGGATCGGGAGAAAGAACCCCCATGGATTCAGGTACCCGTATACCAGCCATGTTACAACAGCAACTCCAGCCCCTATGTCAAATCCGAAGGAGAAGGCAGTGAGGTATACGATGAAGTCGAACAACTGGACGTTGGGGATTGCAGCAAAGGCGTAGTTGAGAGCGATAGCGAGCGCTGAGAAGGTGGCGATGAGAGGTATACGTAGCGCGCGGTGCATATTAGGGGCTGTAGCTAGGCCCCATCTCTCCCCCGTAAAACAGACGAGAGATCTCGGCGTAGAGCCCAGAGATATTGTAGAGAGTGAGGGCGGATACGGGAACGAGCCCTACGTAGAGACCTGCTTCGTCGATTGCTTCATGAATTCCTGTGAAGTATACGCGCCGAGGCTCTGGCAAGTTGAGCAAGGCTTCTGATAGAGACTGCGGGTTCTGTGCCCACTCAAGCATCTCTTCGACCTGTTCTTCTTCAAGCATGTCAACCTTGTTAAGGACGTTGATCTGAGGTAGTCCGTGGACGAGCTGCGCAGCAGTTGAAAGAAGGAGGTTCGCGGTGAAGTTGTGAGGCAAACGGGAGAATATTGCGTCGAAGATGTAGAGCACAGCTTTGTGCTCAGCGTGCAAGTGTTGCATTATGAATGTGCCTGCCTGACGGAACGCAAACAGCTCGAGCTGACCGGGGGTATCGATGAGAACTATCTGCGGTTCAGTCTCTAGGAGTGGTTGTTCGATACGCTCTATCTCCAAAGCTATCTGATCGATTACCGCGACAAGTGCGGCGTTAGGACCTAGTTCTTGCTCTTCCATAAGCTTATCATAGGAAACGTAGTCACGTACGTCGAGATCTGGAACGTACGGAAGGTTGCGAACGGCGGGATCGAGGTTTAGGGTCAGTACGTCGATCCCCTCTTCATCCAGATAGGTGCGGAGCGCAGCAGTAAGCTGAGACTTCCCTGAACCTGCCATGCCGATGATGAATACAGTATCCATGACCCTATTGCTCCATAAGCCACTGCAGGTACTCGCGGCGCTTCTTGATACGCTCTAGTTCAGGGCTGGAAGGTTCGCGTAAGGACTTAGCAATCGCTTCACGGATCTCGCGGCGCTTCTGCATCAGAAGATAGCGATCGTATACAAGCCCGCAGCTAGTGCATACGAGGTTGCGCGTCTCGGGTTCGTAGAGAAGTTCGCCGCCGCACTCAGGGCAGTAGCGGCGTGTGGAGGACGATGACTTGGTTCGCTCAGCCACCTAAAAGCAGCCGTAAGGCGTACTTAACATTAGCTTAGGTAATGTAGTTCGTAAGCCCTACTCGCTTGGCTTCTTCGACTGCACGCTGCATTTCTTGGCGTGTTAATCGCCGCCGAAGTTCGGGTATTTCGTGAGCCCGCCATTCAGGACGGTACTGGAACATGATGTTTACGCGAACATCACGACCGAGGTTATTTGCAATCCATTCTAGGATGGGAACAAGGCAGCAGTCGAGGTGTTGAGGAAGGACGAGGATTCGAATAATGAGCTCGCCCCACTTTTTAGCTATCAGATGGTTACGAGTGCAGACTTCCCAGTAGCCGGGAGCGTCGGAAATGCGTTTTGCGCAAGTGTCGTTGCCGTACTTGAAGTCCAGGAGGTAAACGTCTATCCACCCAGCGAGGAGCTTCGCTGTCTCTTCGCTATAGTATGAGTTAGAGTTCCAAACCAGAGGGATGTTAGTCTTTAGGTACTTGGAGACCTCCAGCCAAGCGTGTAGCCATGGGGTAGGGTCGCCACCAACCATGTTGAGGTTACGACAGCCTTCACGACGTGCTTTGTCGACCATGAAGGCGATTTCCCTGGGGGTGTAGGGGGTACCTGATTCAAAGCGCTGGCTTATGGTCCAGTTCTGACAATGAAGGCAGCGGAGGTTGCACCCTATCGTGAAGACGGTAAAGCTGGGAACTAACTCGGGTTCTTCTCCCCAGTGGTCGAAGGCCGTGGAGACGAGGATTTGATCACCTAGCTGGCAGTAGCCACGTTGTCCAGCACGACGGTTGACACCACAGTAGCGAGGGCAGAAACGACAGCTTTCAAGCAGGCGTAAAGCGATTGCATGCTTTAAGTCGAGAAGTGAGGGAGATGCTGGATCGGGTGCTTCCGGTTTTCCTCGCTCGCAAACCTCCTGATCTAGCTTAACAAATTCAGAGAGCGCTTGGTCGTGCTTATGCCATAGGTCCTTCAGAGGATCGTCTGGAGAAAAGTCAACGGAGACGGCCTTCATGACGCGAAAGCGAGCTGGTAGGCGGTTTTCCATGATAGCAAAATAGCGGGAAAGGCTAGCGCGCGCACGCTTATCTTTCAGGACAGCAATGGCGTCAGGTCGGAGGAACCACAAGCTCGTTAGTTAGCAGAATCGAAGCAAATAAACGCTATGATGACGCGTTAGATAAACGGATAGAAGCGGTGGCTAAAGCTAGAGGACCGAGCCCGACCACGTATGGGTATAGGATGCTGGCAGAACTTACACGCATTGTCTTCAGTAAGGTTTACTTCAACAACATCAAAGCCGTATCGGCGAATTACAGGCTGACCGCAGTTGGGGCATAGCGTGTCCTCAGCGAGACCGGGGGCATTACCGACAAATACGTAGTGAAGACCTTCTTCTTGAGCGATGGTTCGAGCACGCATGAGAGTTTTGAGGGGGGTTGGGGGTGTGTTGACCATCTGGTAGTGAGGAAAGAATCTTGAGAAGTGCAAGGGGGTATCTGGTCCTAGGTTATCGCGGACCCATCTACAGAGTTTGCGCGTTTCATCAGGGCTATCGTTCCAACCGGGTATTATCAGGTTGATAATCTCTACGTGTATGTCGCGTTCTTTCATGGCAACAAGCGCATCGAGAACAGGCTGTAAGTGTGCGCCATGGCATAGTTTCTGGTAAAAACGATCGGTGAATGCTTTGAGGTCTGCAGCTGCTGCATCCACGTAGGGGGCGAGTTCGGATACACCGTCCTCGGTTATGTAGGCGTTGGTGACTAGCACGTTGAGTAATCCGCTCTGCTTAGCGAGCTTTGCAACATCGAGAATGTACTCAAACCAGATAACAGGCTCGTTGTAGGTGTAGGATATGGATTCGCAGCGATAGCGTTGTGCAAGTGAAACGATCTCCCTAGGCTCAGCATAACTGGTAAAGGCGCTATCAGGACCACTATGAGCTAGTTGCCAGTTTTGACAGAAGATGCAGCGTAAGTTACAGGAGAGTGTAGCGATGGAGAAAGTAGCGCTACCTGGCCAGAAGTGAAAGAGAGGCTTTTTTTCGATCGGATCTACAGCCATAGAAGATACCTGACCATATACAAGTGTGTAGAGCGTTCCACCTTGGTTCTCTCTAACTTCACAGAACCCCCTTCCACCGTCAGGTATGATGCAGCGGCGGGGGCAGAGATTGCAACGCACTTGATTACCAGATAGCTTCTCGTATAGGCGAGCTTCTACTCTATTCTTTTGCACAAAGATGTATTGTGTGGTAGTAAATACGGTTTCCGAACCGTTTAGTCGCGAAGGAGCCCTAGGTATTCTGCTCTACGGTAAAGCGCGCCCATCGCTGCTACTGCGCGCTCAGGAGTTGGATAGCAGGGAACGCGGTTTTGTCGGAGGTAATCGCTTGCTTCATCAGCCTCTGCCCCTCCGATGAAGCTGACGGTTACAGGCTTGTCAACCTTAGCTTGGCGGATTGCGTCAAGGATCGCATCCGCTACTTCTCGAGGGGTGGTGATGGCGGTATGGCAGTAAAGGACGATTACAGCTCCAACCCAACTGTGCTGAAGAGCGGTTAGCACAGCTCCGTAGTACTCGTCTCGACGTGCCATGCCTGTGAGATCAATGGGGTTTCGTGTACTTCCGAAGGGAGGCATGTATTGACGGAACACGTTCTTGAGGTCGTCAGGCGGATCTTCGAGAGCCAACCCGTAGTCTGCACAAGCATCCGTTGCCATTACACCCGCACCACCGCCATTCGTGACGATTACAACGGGACGTTTTCGTGGAGGGGGTTGCGAGGCTAACGCAATGCACCAGTCGAAGAGCTGGTCGATGGTATACGCGCGGATGATACCAGATTGCTGAAACGCAGCATCGTAGATACGATCTGCGCCTGCTAAAGCGCCAGTGTGGGATGCTGCAGCTGCAGCGCCTCGTTCAGAGCGTCCAGCTTTTAGCGCAACGATCGGCTTCTGCTTTGATACGCGGCGCGCGGTTTCGAAGAAGCGGCGACCGTTCTTGACGCCTTCGATGTATAGCGCGATAGCGCGTGTGTGAGGATCGTGTGCGAAGAACTCCAGTAAGTCTGCGTCATCGACATCAGCTTTGTTTCCGACGCTAACTAAGTCACTGAGCCCGATGCGCTCCATGATAGTCCATCCCACGAGTGCGATACCGAGCGCTCCACTCTGTGTGATGAATGCAATATCTCCCGGGGGTGGAAGCGCTTGGCAGAAGCTGGCGTTCATCCGATTAACCGTATCGCAAACACCTACTATGTTTGGACCTAGCAGCCGCATACCGTAGGATCGAACTAGTTCGACCAAGCGCCGCTCTTCCTCTACGTTACCAACTTCACCGAAGCCAGCTGTAATCATTGCAATCGCTTTCACGCCCTTCTCTCCACAATCACGCACTACGTCAAAGACAATACGAGCAGGTACACAAATAACAGCGAGATCGACTTCTTCAGGAACGTCTTTTACAGAGGGATATGCCTTAAGACCGAGAATTTCGTCAGCATAGGGGTTTATTGGAAAGATGCGATCCCGAGGAAAGCCGCCTTCCATCAGGTTGCGCACTACTTGGTATCCAATCTTCTCAGGTTTGCGAGACGCACCAACTACTGCAACTGTTCGAGGCCGGAAGAGCGGTCGTAGTTGTTCAACGACGGAGGACCTAGGTTTCTCCATTCGGGGCGCGGGTGTGGCTGCTAGCTTAAGGTTAGCGGGGGTGTTGTTACACGACCCAATCGTACCTCCCTGTCTTATTAGAAATCAACCTCCTGAGTATGCGACGAACCTTACTGACTTGAAAGAGCGTATAGGCGAGGAGGCATACTTGGCAGGAATAGTCCAATGCTCGGGTGAGATGGTAGCCCTCAAGTAGGGTTGGGGTTGCTGTGTAGGTTCCGTGCGCTCGAACAACAACTATCTTGTGGTTGTGCAGCGTGTTTGCTACTAGCTTTGCGAGCTCGGCAGATCCCGGAGGTGCTTCTACAACCTTAACGGATCCGAAGATCAGGGATCCTTCGGTGTCAAGCGGCTCGATATCCTCTAGGAACAGGGAGAGCGCGACTACGTGAGGAGGGTGTGCGTGAACTATGGCGTGCGCATTCGTTTGTCTGTATATCTCTTGGTGAATTATAGTGTCCATGGACGCCTCGGCTGGGGGTTTTTCGTCGATAGAGACGATGATCAGGTCTGCTTCTTGGAGACTCTCTAAGCACGAACCATGTCTTGTGATAACGATACGATTAGCGTCAATGCGTACACTAAGGTTCCCACCAGATCCACGCACAAGCCCGTATTGAGACAGGAGTGCACCTACCCGTTGGAATTCCTGAAGTAGGTCTCTAGGGATCACAGGAAATCGTAGCACTTTGCCTAAAACCCTTGATGTAGGTTGTAAGCGCGTTGGTGGTGGTTGGAGAAGGAGCGGATAGTAGGTGGAGCGTTGTTTCATGGAACTGGTACTGCTCGCTGGGGGAGAGGGTAGCGAGACAGCTTGATGCGGTTTTCGTGCGGCTGGAGCACAAGGTTTTCCCTGATGGTGAAGTGTACGTTCGCGTACCTACAGATCTGAGAGAAGAAGTTCTCATTGTGTATGGGTTAGCTGCGCCTCAGAATCAACGACTAGTGGAGTTGCTAATCGCAGTCGATGCAGTACAAGGAGCGGGAGCGAGAGCGGTCTATGCAGTCATACCATACCTAGCTTATGCACGTCAAGATCGTCGAGTACTGCCGGGCGAACCCATCAGCGTGTTAGCAGTGCTAAAGGCGCTTCACGCAGTAGGTGTCTCTGAAGTCTTCGTATTAGAACCGCATAACCCACGCGTTATCGGTCGGGCAGGCTTTCCAGTACACGCAGTTTCTGCAGCGCCAGCAGTAGCAGCATTTCTTCGGAAAGAAGGCTGGGAGGACGCGTTCATTTTAGCCCCCGATGAAGGAGCCCTCGATAGGGCCAGACAGGTGGCCGCTGCGCTTCATACGCAAGCGGGAGCTTTGAAGAAGCACCGTGATCCTCATACAGGTAAGATCTCGGTTCGCTGGACTGATCTTCCGATTAAAGGTCGGCGTGTTGTAGTGGTGGATGACATTGTGAGTACTGGGGGGACTATGGCTCGTGCGATTCAAATGGCTCTTCAACATGGGGCGAAGGAGGTGGCGGCGGTGGGTGTTCACTGGATAGGAGGTAGTAACGCGGTGAGGCGCTTACTGGATGCGGGAGCTACCTTCGTAGCGGCTTCGGAAAGCATGAAGCACCCATTATCCAAGTGCATTCAAATCGATGAGGTACTAGCTAGTGCTGTGCGGAGTCGTATCTAGAGGTTGGAAACGCTGCTCTTTCTGTTTCCCGGCGACCGACCGAGCTTTGGAGCAGAAGAAGTGCGAGCACTAGCCGAAGTATACGGATTAGAACTGGAACCCGTTGTTAGCCATCAGAGATTTTTGATCGCTAGGTCCCGATCATGGTTAGCGGATATCGTACTCCAGCGTGCAGCCTTGGTACGGGTGGTAGGTATTGGAGTACAGATTGTGCCTCGCCTCCCCTTTCCATCGACTCTGCAGCAGCTCGATTTCGACGCATTGATGGGAGACAGCAGAACGTACTACTTAGAGGGAGTAAGGGTCGACCGGAAGCAAACCGCGGATACGCGTTTAATGACTGTACTTCAGGAACTAGGTAAGCAGATACTTTTCCAAACAGGAAAGCGGGTCTCTGCTGCTAGACCAGACTGTAGGCTCTTTGTCGTGATATCGAAGCAGTGGGTGGTCGTGGCTAGGAAGAAGGGGGAGATTCGGGCTAAGTTCTTCAAACAAAGATGCCCTAAGTACCGAAAGTTTCGGCACCCTGCAGCGATGGACCCCATAACAAATCGGTGGATGGTAAATGTTGCACGGGTCAAGAAGGGAGACTTGCTGCTTGATCCCTTCTGCGGTACTGGAGGAGTTCTCATCGAAGCCGCTCTTCTAGGGGTTAAGCCACTAGGAGTAGACCTAGATCCACGCATGGTCCGCGGATCCATCGAGAACCTTAAGATGTATGGCTTACACGCGGAAGTTGTTCGAGGAGACGCCCGCTACTTGCCTGTGAGATCGGCTGACGGAGTTGCTACAGATCCGCCCTACGGGCGGCATGCTTCTACATGGGGGGCAACGCTAAGGGAGCTTCTTAGGAAGTTATTCACTCAGCTCAGGGGCGTTCTTAGACATAGGGGGTACGCTGTAGTAGCGGCTCCCCAGGAGCTTCCAGTTCGAGTACTTGCAGCAGAAGCAGATCTTGAGTACGTTTGGGAAGGGTTGCAGTACGTTCACGGAGGGCTTACACGACGGTTTGTTATCCTGAGGAACATGTAGGCTAAGGTAGTTATCGTTTGTGTGAGGTGGCGGCGTGTTTACCATCATCGTTTTAGGGTCTGGCGGGGCGATACCGCAACCAGGTAGGTATCCATCGTCTATCGCTGTCAGAGTTAATGGAGAGATCCTTCTGTTCGATACAGGAGAAGGCGTTCAGCGACGAGTGTTAGGTTTTGGACTCGGTATTGCAGGGCTACGACGAGTGTTCATAACGCACCTACACGGCGATCATGTTCTCGGACTTTTCCCCTTCTTGCAAACGATGTCTATGCAGAAGCGTACAGCTCCTCTTGAAGTGTATGGACCACCTGGTTTGAGCGATCTAATTGCGGGGGTTTTACGAGGTGCAGCTTTCCGCTTAACTTTCCCAATACTAACCATCGAGATTTACACCGAAGGGTTGGTTTTTGAGTCTCACCGCTACCGCTTGTACGCAAAGTGGCTAAAGCACGGAGTCCCTACTCTAGGCTACAAGGTTGAGGAGCGTGTGGTTACAGGGAGGTTCAAACCTGAGGAGGCACGGCGGTTAGGGGTTCCGGAAGGCCCTCTTTGGAAGCAGTTAAAGGAAGGTAAATCCGTACGACTTCCTGATGGTAGAGTTGTTCGCCCAGAGCAAGTAACGGAGCCACCACCGAAGCCGCTTAGCATAGCATATCTGGTGGATACTGCGGTTGACGAAGGGAATCTTGACTTTGTAAGAGGAGTCGATGTGCTGATACACGATACGACTTTTACATCGGATCTCGCCGATCGCGCAGCGGCGGAGGGACACGGTACTGCTCGAGGAGTGGCTGAGTTTGCGCAACGAGCGGGTGTGCGGTTGCTAGTGATGACTCACCTCAGTTCGAGGTACAAAGATCCACTACCGCATCTTCAAGAGGCTATGTCTGTCGGCGTAAACACGGTGTATGCATACGATGGTATGGTTATCCACCTGACTCGAGAGGGGATTTCGTTTACGGAGCTGAAGAAGTGGCGTCGAAGCCGTCAGCGCCAGGAGGCGACTTCATAGAAAGTTAAGAAGGGCTGTTCTTCCACTTCAGCAGTCAGAAAACGGAGGTTAGGCATGTGTGCGATAGCTTTGCGTACTATAGTCCACGGAATGTTCCCCCTCCCAACAGCACGGTGCTGATCCCACGAGCCGTCGTTGTCGCTGATGTGCATGTTAAGAATGCGATCCGCGAGGTGTGTGAGGAAGGTCTGCAGATTTCCCGCAACGTGTGCGTGCCCTGTATCGAACGTCAGCCACGCGTTCGAACCTAGGTCGTGAAGAAGAGCGGCGATGCCCTCTGGAGTTGAGTGCGGAGGGCTGGTTCGGGGGAGTAGGTTTTCGATTGTGAAGGCGACACCGTGTTCTACCGCGAAGTCCCTGATTTCAAGAATCGCTTCCTGAAACAGCTCCCTGTGGATTCCAGCGGATCCGGTTTCATAGCGCAGTACTGGATGCACCACTACTAGTCCTGCGTCAAGAGCGGCTGCGTGTGCGATGGAGTTTTGGATTCTCTTAATGGAGGAGTTGCGTATGCTCGGATCTGCGCTTGAAAGATCGATTTCCGTGAAGGGGGCATGTACATTAAATTGCCGCTGAGTACGACGGAGAACCCGAATTCTTGCATCGTCTAAAGCGAGAGGACCATCGTCTATTAACTCCCACACTTCAATCTGAGGATGCCGACGGAGGTCTTGGAGAAAGGCAGTGAACCCTCGATGAAAGGAGTAGAGGTTAGAAAGCGCGGGCTGCGGCGTGCTAGCGGATTTCAACTCGTTCGACTACACGCCCACCGACTGTTGGAGGAGCTAGCCAGTCGATGATGAGATCAATTGCATCAGATTGAATGGTGACGCGGATCGGTCCTAGTGCGGACTCGCCTACTGGGGCTGAGAACGACACACGACCTACGTAAGCAACTTGCTTATTGAGGAAGAAGGAGAGCTGGTTATCGGATTTGCTGCGAAGAAGCTGTGCGCGTGAAGCGTCGAGAATCTGCTGGCGACGAAGAAGCTCACGAAGTTTGTCAAGAACGTGAATGTCATCGGTTTCGTAAACCAGTAGCTTTATGCCCTCCTGCTGAGACTCAACAACCTGAGGTTCGTCACGAAGGGAGAATAGGTTAGACAGGCATGTGCGTACTTTGTCGATACTTTCTGTGGGGCGTACCTCTACCGATATTGTGATGTGTGCCTCTACTCGCGTTCGAACAGGCTGTCGAGTAGTACGTCGCACGAGCTGGGGTTTGCTCAGCGTATTAACAACTAAGGGTCTTCAACCAGCTGTTGAAGAAGACATGCAGCTTTTCGACGGAATTCGAAAAGGGAGCTTTCGTTTACTAGGAGTACATCGGCTAGAGCGAGAACCGCTCCTATGCCAAAGCCTAGCTCTTCCCGATCACGATTTTGGAAAACCTCCCAGGAGCGAGGGTCGTCGGCGCGCCCTCGAGACCTGAGTCGCTCAAATCGCACGCGTGGGGCTGCGTGAATACCTACGACAACTACTTTGTTGGCGGCGTGGCGGAAGACTGCAACTTCCGCAGGTGAGCGTACGCCATCAATAACAGCCGTGGAGGAGCCGAGACTTCGTAGTTGGGTGAGGCATAGCTCAGCAACTACACCAGGACCTCGGTCTTTTCTGAGCTGGTGCGCCAACTCGGAGAGAGTTTCCCGAGAAACAGGAAGCCCCCGTCGTTGCGCTTCAGCTCGCACAGCATCGCCCATTGACACAACAGGTAGTCCGAGGCTGCGCGCGACTTCAGCAAACTCAGTTTTACCAGCTCCTGGCAGTCCCGTAACGAGGATGAGCTTCATAGACGGATGCGCTCCCGACCCCGCTCTCTAGTCGTAATGAAGACCTTCTCGATACCAATCTCTAGGGCTATGCGTGCTAGTTGAACAAGTACTTCCCTGCTAGTCCGAGGTTTTCTTCGAAACTCCTCCTCAGGTACTCCGGGACTTGGTTCAAACTGCTGCAAGATGAGCCGGTCTGCGTAGGGTGCAATTTCGGAAGCCATTCGCCGTATGAGGGAGGGATTGTCGTTCCACTCAGGTACGACGGTTATGCGAAATTCTACAGGGATGCCAGCGTCACGTAAAAGCCGTACACTCGCCCAAAACTCGTTTAGACAGCCTTCAGCAAGTGAAGGAGGTAGGCGAGTTGCTTCTGCGAAGAGGTGAGGGTCGGAGGGGCTTCTTATATCCGTAGCAACGTAGTCTACAAGCCGTTCTTCTACAAGCGGTTTGAGAGCAGAGAGCACGGTGAGATTGGAGTTGAGAAACGTTTGGAGTCCAACGGCCTTAGCCCAGCGAAAGAGCGCAGTTACTGCATCAGCTTGGAGCAAGGGCTCGCCACCTGTAACCCCCACGGCTTCGATTAGAGAAAGACCGCGAGAAATACGGCGTTTGAGTGCTTCTAAATCGATTGCCTGACCGCTGTTCAGGTCGCGTAGTGCGGCGTTGAAACAGTAGGGGCAGCGGAGGTTACAGCCAGTAACCCATATCATGAAAGTAACATGACCGTACCAGTCGACCGTCGAAAGGTCGGCGATTTGCGCTATACGTAGTTGCACGCCGTGCGGCTTAAGCATACGCTAAAGACTAACGGTCTTTCCTTGTTAACTCCCAACGGATAATAACAGAGGGAGGTGAGGTTGTGGTGCAGCGGGTTCGGTGTTTCATAGCTGTGTGGGTCGAAGACCTGGCAGTTAGAGAACGTATTCGACAGTTTCAAGAGGCGCTTGTAGGTACGGGAGCTATCTTGAAGCTTGTAAACCCGGAGTACTTTCATACAACGTTGCTGTTTCTGGGCGAGATCCCAGCGGTATTGGTGGAGAGGGTTAAGCAAACGTTGCAAGGTATTCGATTTCATCCCATTCGAGCACGTTTGATGGGTGTAGGCACGTTTGGAGGGCGACGGCCTCGCGTAATATGGGTAGGAGTTCGCGAGGGCGCTGAGGAGCTAAAGCGGCTTGCAGCTCAAGTTGTGAATGCGCTGCGACCGCTGGGAATACGACCTGATAAGGAGTTTGTACCTCACTTTACGGTTGCTCGCGTAAAGGCAGTACCATCGCTTGACCGATTGAGGAAGGTTCTAGAGAGTTTCAAGGACTTCGAGTTCGGGGAGGTGGTCTTTAGGAAAGTGTATCTGAAGCGAAGTCAGTTAACACCACGAGGACCTATCTACACAACGCTCTTTGAAGTTCTAGCGGTAGAGTAGAGGTGGCGTTGACGCCGGAGGAACTTGTTAAGCGTGTTAAGCAGAAGGTGGTTCCTTCGGGGGAGGAGCGATCCCGCCTTGCAGCACTCGTTGGTAAGGTGGTTCATAGCTTACAGGAGGCGGTAGCGCAGCGAAAGGTACCACTTGAGGTGTCGGTACAGGGCTCGTACGCTAAGGATACATGGCTAGCAGGCGATGTGGACATCGACGTGTTCTTGCTAGCAGACCCTTCTCTTAACTGGGATACTGTACAGACAGTGGTCTTTGAGGTCTCTTACGCGCTCTGCAAGAAGTTTACAGCAAGAACGCGTGAACGGTATGCAGAGCATCCATATCTGGAGGCTTGGATCGAGGGTGTTCGGTTTAACTTCGTTCCAGGCTACTTAACCAAGCCGGGGGAGTGGCGTACCGCTGTTGATAGAACGCCATACCACACCGAGTTTGTACTACGTAACCTTACCGAGGAGCAGCGGGATGAGGTACGGGTTCTGAAAGCGTTCTTGAAAGCACGACGCCTATATGGAGCAGAGATCCGCTTTCAAGGCTTTAGCGGATACTTGTGCGAGTTACTAGTAGCACACTACGGAGGTTTTTGGGACGTTGTCCGCGCAATGGCGAGCTGGCGATACGGAGAGGTCGTAGCATTCACCCCTGTGGATGAGGATAGAATTCGGCGCGTGTTCCCCGAGCCGCTTATTGTGATTGATCCCGTAGATCCTCGACGAAATGTAGCAGCGGCAGTAAGTGACGAGACCTTTGTTCGCGCTATTCATGCAGCTATGCAACTTGTAGAAAAACCCTCTCTAGAGACGTTTGGTTGGACCGCAGTAAGAGTAGCTCCTGTAGCGGTATTAGATGCCTTACGCCGACGGCGCACCGGCATCGTTGGAATCTTCTTTGACTGTGCGAATGTTGTCCCGGACGTACTTTATGGACAGCTTCGGCGTACTCTTCGCATCCTACGAGCAGCGTTGGAAGAGCGAGGATATACGGTTCTACAGACAGCTATGTGTGGAGAGGAGGGGCGGTGTATGCTTGTTTTTGAGTTAGAGGCGCTAAGTAAACCAGCAGTTCGTTTACTTACAGGACCGCCAGTTAGCAAGCCAGAAGCGGTTCACCGCTTTCTCGAGAGGCATCTTTGGGAGTTTGCTCCTCAACCAGTAGCGAGAGGCGGACGCGTATTTGGAGTTCTGCCTCAACCTTGGCGTCGTGCTTCGACCATAATCGAGGCGATCATTAGGAAGAGCATAGAGGGTCGAGGGCCGCTACCACGCTATGTAACGCAAGGGTTGAGGGGAGGGTATAAGGTACTGGAGGGAGAGGATGTGATAAAGGAGGTTCGGCAACGTCGCTGCTGCTTAGCAGAGTTAGCGCGTCTTCTTGGTTCCGCTTAGCGTACCCGTTCCTCGCTGTACCGAACCACCGTTTCGCATCGTACTATCTTATCCGAGAGAGAGTAAGGAGTATGCCAAGCGTATAGTGGAGCAACTGATGCGCCTTGGGGTACACGCCCTAGTCTTCAACATAGGCTCTACGCGTGTTGGAGAAGTCACAATTCTGGGTAAAGGGCACAAGGCGGTTGTAGTACTGGGTGAGAGCAAGTTCGGACGGGTTGCGTGTAAAATTCGGAGAACTGATGCTGTTCGCGATACGCTTGCACATGAAGCAGAGCTGCTTCGTCGAGCTAATGCGGTGGGAGTAGGTCCTCGACTCTACGCTGCCTCTGAGGACGTTCTAATCATGGCGTATGTTGAGGGAGAGCCGCTAGTGAAGTGGTTGCAATCGGCTGAAGCAACGCAAATACGCCGAGTTCTCGCCACCCTCCTTCACCAATGCTATCGCTTAGATCAGATAGGCATCGATCATGGTGAGCTAAGTGATCCTAAGGAGCACGTGATTGTTACAGGAGACGGTAGACCCGTTATCATCGACTTTGAATCTGCAAGCGTTCAGCGCCGTCCACGCAACCTCACGGCTATCACGCAGTTTCTCATCTTACGTCCAGGAGCTGTAAGCCAGCACGTACGCCGAGTACTCGACGTAGCCAATGTTCAGGAGGTTCTCAGCTGCCTCAGAGCCTACAAGAACGCACCTAGTGAGCCCACGTTCAAGCAGCTTCTTTTACACCTCGGCTTGGAGACGGAAAACCAGGAGCTTAAAAACAAAGTTTAATACCTCAGGTTAGAGCCTCCTGAGAAGGGCCGGTCGTCTAGCTTGGTCTAGGATGCGAGCCTGGGGCGCTCGTGATCCGGGGTTCAAATCCCCGCCGGCCCATCACCTGATAGGCAGCGCCGTTGTATACGCTATATAGTCTAGGGAGATCAGGTAGCAGCGATGCGGATAAAGGATCGATGGGTGATCTGGCCAGCATACTTCGATCGAAGACTACCTTGGCGATTAGGGCGGAGGGTACCGCGGAGGCTAGCGGTGGAGGCGCCGAGAGCGGAGGAGATAGCGCGTATACTTCGGGAGTTGGGGGTAGAGTTCGAATACGTTCCTAAGAAAGGACGTCCAGCGACATGGTGGGAGCGGACAGGGTATTTCCTTGTACCTAAGCAGTCAGGGGGGAAGCGAATCTTACTTCTACGTATAGCGGAGCAGCTTGTGAAGTCCAGAAGAAAGTGAAGCTTAAAAGGGGATAGCGGGGCTTCCTCCGTGTTCCCTGCGCTCAGAAAGCCGTTATACATCGGAAGGGCTGTTAGAATTAGAAAGGACGGGAAAATAGGTATCGCAGTTTGCGATCGCGATCCACCGCCTCTAAACTCAAAGATTCTAAACGAGCGGTTGGAGGAGATTGGCGTAGTTGTAGATGTTTTTGGTCCTGTTAACGAACCGTACATCAGAATACGGTTAACGGAGACTGGTCGGGAGCGGTTTACACCTAACGGACGTCTTTACACGCTTTTGGAGTAGCATGAGGCGAATAATCTGCCCCTACTGTGGTGGGCGGATCTTCCATGTAGATTCGGAGCGAGGGGAGGTGTTTTGCCCCAATTGCGGGGCGGTAATTCGGCAGAGTGAGGTTCGAGAAGTTTCAGAGTGGATGGGACCGCCTGACATGCCAGAGAGCCGTCTTGTGTCCCCGATTTCCGCTTATGTTTGGCAGGGGCGAGGAATGCCTACAGAGATCTCGTGGAAGGATGTTAAGCAAATCAAGGACCATGAGCGGCGTGCGCAGTATCAGCGGCTAGTGAAATGGCAGCAGCGTATTCGGCAATCAAGCGCTCCAGAGCGGAATGTATACAACGTTCTTACGTTGCTAAAGACCGCTTGCAACCGATTAGGGCTTTCAGCAGATGTGTTGGAAGAGGCGGCGTACATTCTTCGGAAGGTTGCAAACAGGCGGCTTACGCGAAGCGGTAGTCCGCAGGCAGTAGCGGGTGCGGTGCTTTATGCAGCGTGTCGTCAGCACAATATCCCAAAGACGCTTCAAGAAATCTCTGATGCAGTTTCAGAGTCTCGAAAAGAGGTCGGGCGCGCCTACAGGTACATCGTTCGTGAGTTGGGATTGCAGCTACCGCCTCCTGATCCTCAGCAGTACATCGTGCGGCTTTGCACAGCTCTTGAACTCGATGGGCGAGTCCAGGATCTAGCGATACGAATCCTTGATGAAGCGCGTTTTCTCAAGCTTACGAGTGGTAGGGGACCGACAGGTATGGCTGCAGCGGTTGTTTACATAGCGATTGTTGCATACTCTTTGAAAGGTCCAACTCAGAGAGAGATCGCAAGCACCGCAGGGGTCACGGAGGTTACGATTCGAAACCGGTACAAGGAGATACTTGAGAACGTTGATGTCACCATCTACGTGTAGCTTCGTTGAGTAAGAGAACGCGTAAGAAAGCGCGAAAGAAAACAAAGAAAGCAAAGAAGAAGGAGAAGAAACCCGTTAAGAAAGCAAAGAAGCCTGTCAAAAAGAAGGCTAAGGAGAAAAAGAAGCCGAAGAAGGAGAGAAAGAAAGAGAAGCCGAAGAGGGAAGAGGGCATTATTCGCGAGGTAATCGGCGTACCTCGTCCTCCAAGTGAGGAGGAAGCACGGCGGCGCATGGAGGAAAGAATGCGAAAAATCGAGGAAATTGCGCATGATTTGATCGCACGACTTCGAGATGCTGGAGCGAGTGGAATACCTGAGAAGGAACTGTATATTGATGAGTACGGTGAACGCGAGCTCTTTGAGGAGGCGCTTAAGCAGCTTATCAGCGAACACCGAGTCGTGGAGAAGTTCCAGGTTGTGAAAAGAGGGAAGAGGCGGCGCCGAGTGAAGGTGTATGTGATAAACCCACTACCAGAAGAGATAGACTATGTGCTAGATGTGCCTTGTTTCCTCTGTACAGAACACTATCGATGCTCTCCTAGTGGTCCGATAGTGCCTGAGCGATGTCCGCGACTTAATAGGTGGCTGACCGAGGAAACAGGCGTTTACGCGTTCTAGCGTATGGCATATCGAGAGTGGCGGCGCCGTGACATTTACCGAAGGTTAGCGAAAGAAGAGGGTAAGCCCAGCAGGTCTTACTATAAGCTACGGGAGGTTCTCGATCAGTATCGGTTTATTCCTCGCGGAGGGTTTGTTATCGATCTCGGATGCTACCCAGGGGGCTGGTTACTGGCAGCAGCTGAGGAGGTAGGAGAAGCAGGGTGTGTAGTAGGGGTAGACTTGAGAGAG
Source organism: archaeon (assembly GCA_003661605.2). Taxonomy (GTDB): domain Archaea; phylum Thermoproteota; class QMWL01; order QMWL01; family QMWL01; genus QMWL01. Next base: position 18,332 of record QMWL02000001.1, on the reverse strand, counting down.
ACAACTCCACCAGCGCCTAACGTAAGAACGATAGTGGGGGATGTGAGAGAGCATCGGGTTAAACGCGAGCTTCAGTGGCTTGCTAGAGGGCGGGCGGATGCTGTTTTATCTGATTTGAGTCCTAAGCTGTCAGGTAATTGGGAAGTGGATGCAGAGAGAACGCTTGAACTAGCTTTTGAAGCCTTGGACATCGCTAAACGATGTTTGCGAAGAGGTGGTGCGTTCTTCGTGAAGGTCTTTGAGTATCCGAGGTTGGCGGAGTTTGAGCGAGAGCTTCAGCGACAGTTTGTTAGAGTCATTCGCTTGATTCCAAAGGCGACTCGAAAGGGAAGTCGAGAGCTGTTTATACTCGCCCTAGGCTTTAGAGGGAGGAGAGCAAAGCGACGACTTCTTCAAAGGACGCGTCTGTCTTAACTACCCTAGGATCGTAATGCGCTACTGTAGCGATAAACCCACGTTCCCTTAGAAGTTTCACAACTTGCCTAGAAGAGGGTGGTGGTTTGCCCAATTTGGCAGCAAGATGATGTGTGTGGTAACCTCCTAGTGGAGTAGCAGCTTCCTCTAATACGGATTTGAGTAGTTTAACAGCTTCAGCAGAAGGAGCTTGTTTAACGGCTTCAGCGCAGAAGCGCGGATCGCCGTAAGGTCCGATCCATAGGGGTCCAGCCACAGATAGCGCTTTTCCACAGTGAGGGCACGTAGAAGGTTGAGGACCGATTATACCACGAAGAGGAGAGAAGTATCCACAAGATGAGCATAGCATCAGACGTCCGATGTTCTTCGAAGTACGCGTGACTGCACCTGGGCGAGGTAGTATGCGAACGTAGACACGCGCATAATGGCGTTCAGTATAGGCGCATAGTGGTTCGATTCCACAGTCGTGTCGGCAAGCAGCCCACGCGACGGCAGCGAGGAGAATCCGTAAACCGATTTCCTTCGAAAAAGGTGCCCGTATGCTCTTCGCTGCATATTTCTTAACGCACTTGGTCGGATAGGTTCCGAAGAGAGCAGCAGTGTCTGTAGCGGTAGCAGCAAGTATGCCCTCAGCTAGAGTGGCACAAACAGCAGCGTCAAGGAATGGCACTGGAGACCCAAAGGGATCGACATCGACGATGGAGAACCTTTCGTTGCGAAATGCGTAGCGATGAAGGAGAAGTCTCGCATCTGAGTGCTCAACATAAACACGATTACTTACCTTGTTTAGCTGAGCATTGTGTCTAGCGATTTCAACCGCTTGTGGATTAACATCCGCTGCCACTACTCGTGCCCCAGCCTCTAAGGCATACCTGACAGCACGAGCCCCAGCTCCACAAAGAGGCTCGCATACGAGGAGAGGCCTACGCTGACCATGTACGCGTGCAATTGCAACAGCGATGTCTCGGTTAACACGCATTGCAGGATTGTAGAAGGCAGGTAATCGGCGAGTAGGTACTTCAGCACGAGGTACGTACAGACGCGCTGCACCTTCTGTAAGCTCGATGAACTCCATCACCGACACTATTGCAGATATTCATAAAATGAGGAGTGGAAATAGGGGGTTGCGAAACCTAATTTTCCTCACAGGTAGACCAGGAGTAGGGAAAACTACCGTTGTAATGCATATTGTAGACGAGCTGAAGAAACGAGGATATCAAGTAGGTGGAATGGTTTCTTCGGAAGTTCGATTCGGAGGATTTAGAGTTGCCTTTAAGATAAAGGATCTGATGACAGGTGATACAGGAACGCTGGCTGATGCAACCAGAACCAGCGGTCCTCGCATCGGAAGGTATCGTGTCAACCTTGACGATCTTAACAATGTCGGTGTTCGCGCAATCCAACGCGCAGTTGAGAATGCAGATGTTGTAGTTGTAGACGAGGTTGGACCTATGGAATTGACCTCAGAGCGGTTTGTGAGAGCTGTAGAGGATGCAATACGAAGTGGGAAGGTGGTGCTAGGAACTTTGCATTATCGTGCGCGACACCCGCTTATTTTGCAGATTAAACGACATCCACGAGCAGTAGTTCTCGAAGTTACTTTAGAAAATCGAGATACGCTGCCCCAACGGATTCTTAACATGATACTACCTGCAATCGAGCGTTCTAGGAGCGCTCTCAACACTTAATACAGCGCTGTAAAAGGGAGAGACTGCGACGTGTTGGGAGGAAAGCGTACTCATAAGGAGGGGAAAGGGGAGGCTTCAGAGGTGGGGCTTCGTCCCTTTGTAGAAACCCCTCCTCCTGATTTACCTGCTTATCGAGCAGCATGGCGTGAGATCTTACGCTTGGTACGGCGCGTTCTTTCTGAGGTTGATGAAAGAGAAGTCAAGCAGCTGATAGACATCCTCATCATAACCAAAGCGCGAGGTGGGAAGGTCTTGGTTGTTGGCAGCGGGAGGAGCGGTCTAGTAGGAAGGGCTTTTGCTATCAGGTTAAGTCACCTAGGCTTCTCAGTATACGTGCTTGGAGATACTATTGTCCCCGCGCTTCAGCGGGGGGATGTTTTGTTTGCAATATCGGGTTCGGGAAGGACCGCAAGTGTAGTTAGTGCTGCTCGGGCCGCTAAGGAGGTAGGTGCTCAAGTAATTGCGGTAACATCGTATCCTGAATCGGATCTCGCAAAAATTGCCGACTATACGGTTGTGGTTAGAGGGCGTACAAAGCTTGCCTCGGAGTCGAACTATAACGCGCGCCAGATACTAGGTATTCGAGGGGAGCTAGCGCCTTTAGGCACGCTTTTCGAAATTTCCGCACTCGTCTTCTTAGACGCAGTTATTGCGGAGCTTATGCGTGTGCTGCGAGCCACAGAGGAGGATCTGCGCCGTCGTCACGCCACGGTTGAGTGATCTGAGAATAGCAGGCATTGATGAAGCAGGGAGAGGACCTGTTATCGGTCCCCTAGTCGTAGCAGGAGTGCTAGTCAGGGAAGGCAAACTGGAATTCTTAAGACAGCTAGGGGTTAGGGATTCGAAGCAGTTACGTCCTGAGGAGCGAGAGGTGCTATATGATAGGATAATTGATGTGTGTGAAGCTGTAGCGGTTAGGGTGGTGTATCCCACCGAGATCGATCTATATGTTGAGCGGCAAAAGCGTCTTACTAAGCTAAATCTACTGGAGGCGAAAATCTTTGCTTCCATTATAAATGAGCTTAGCCCCGATAGAGCTTATGTTGACGCAGCGGATGTAAACCCAGAGCGGTTTGCAGAGACGATTCGAAGCTTCCTTTCACAAGACGTTGCTATCGTAAGCGAGCATGAAGCTGACGCGCGCTACCCGATAGTAGCAGCAGCGTCGATTGTTGCAAAGACTGTAAGGGAGAGACACGTACTGCTGTTACAGGAGAGGTATGGCGATTTTGGATCTGGCTACTGTACGGATCCTAAAACACTAAAGTTCCTCAAACTTTGGTGGAAGCGTTACCGTCACCTTCCGCGGTTCACGCGGTGGAGCTACTTACCCGCGAAGCGCCTAGTCGAGGAACACGCACAAATGCGGTTAACGCGGTTCTTCTCGTGAAACTCTGAAGCCTATGCAGAGCAAGCCTCCAAGCAGATTAGCCAGCTTCTGCACCTCAGGCCAGTAAACGATCAACTCACCATCGCCTCTGTAAGGAATTTCGAGCAGAGCTGCAACGAAGCGTCGATCGTGATCAGACCCTGATACTACCAGCGTTCCCTCCCCCTTGGACAGGTCGCGAAGTACTACGATGGGGAAGCGAACGTGAGGGCGAAGTTCTGGGGGGAGAAGCGTGGCAACATTTTCAACGTCGCTATGGCTAATGTAGGAGTGCTCGCCTCGAACGGTTACGTAGTAGGGAGGGTCTTCCTGTAGTAGCTCATCGATGGTTTTTCGTTGATGGGGCAGGTGGGAGTTGAGCCACTGGATTTCAATATCGATAAGTTTGCGAACAAGCCGCTCCGAATCCTCCTTATGCAGGTCGAACACCGACAACCATTCGATGAGCTTCGTCGTAGGGGCGAAGATCGATATCCTCTAAGATCTTCAGACCTCGTTCGACGAGACGTTGCTTTTCCTTAGCAAAAACCTCAGAGGGTTTTGCGGTCACATCAATGCTGGGTGCCTTGATCGCGAGGAAGAAGGACCCTCCTGGGCGAAGGAAGTAGTCTGTGTTATCGGCGAGAACGTCGGCTTGGAATGGCTGTGCAATGTCGCAGTAGACAACATCGACCGCGTCAACGAAGGTAGAGTAGTCGGCAGGTAGGCGTGCGTCGGCGAAGATGGGAACGACATTAGGTCGGTGCTGTACAACACGTTGAATAAGATCGCGGAATACTCGTTGAGCGAACTCGACTGCATATACTACCCCGGTTTCACCAACGATGTCCGATACGTGGCTTACCGTGGTTCCGCTAGCAGCACCGAGGTATAGAACGCGGATGCCGAGTCGGAAGGGGAAGTGCTTGAGGTTCTTCAGAAGAGCAGCAGCAAGCTTGCTTCTGTAGGGGTCCCATATACGGTATTCTTCGTCTTCGCGTCGAATGACCCGCTCCCCATAGACAGATACACCTCGAGCTAGGCTTTTGGTTGCGATGAAGCGGGTACCATCAGGGTATTCAACTATGTATACACCTTCGAATTCAGGGTGTGGGGTGATTGTTGCGCTCATCGCTTTCTTCGCCTTCGCCGACGCGTAGGCTTTAGGCGTTCGCGTGCATACTGCTCGCGGAGCTTTCTAACACGCTCCTCCACCTCTTTCCGTAGTTCAGGTCCCTGAAACTCGCCGCCGAAGTAGTCAAGACGAGCTGCTATTGATAGCTTACATGCAAGGGTGCGCGCGATACGACCTCGAATTCTACGAGGGGATCCGTGAATCCAGGGGTGCTGGAATATCACCCCGTGTTTGGGAGGTCTACCTCCGCGGCGGAGAGCGCGAAAGAGCGCCTTTTCTGCACCAAGAACCTGGATTGTACTCGAAGGAAGACGCGCCAATTTATCAAGCCCTCCAGCTAGTGCGATTAGTCGAGCACCTATCGTTGTTCCAACCAGCTCGCGGATATTGGGAGCAACTTCGTTCATGATGGAGTCGAGGTAGTCCGCACAACGCTCACGTTCCTTGTAAAGATCGAGGATTAGATGCGCGGTGTTAACGATGCGGTCAGTATCAGGTTTTCTTAGAGGAGCACCTACAGATCGGTCTGCTGCTCGAAGTATCGCGTCTGCTTTATCCTTGCTTCCGACAATCTCTCGAATTTTCTCGGGAGTGAAGTTGTCACGTGTTCCTAGCTCGGCGACGATTCGTGTAAACAGTTCGCGGTCATCTACTATTTTGTAGAGTTCTGGAAAATGAACACCGTACCACTCTACAAGACGGTTAGTTAACATGTTAATTATTTCGTTTAAACTATCAATGTACTTAACCACCTGAATAGCAAGGACATCACGACGCATAACTTCCCGCGCTATTTGTTCGATGGAGAGAGTAGATGCTACTTCGTGTGCGAAGCGAAGTGCTTCAGCGGGTGTTGGGAACCATTTGTTGGATACAACGAGGTCCAGTAGTTGTTGTCGGAACCTAACACCAACGGGACTCGGAGATTCGACCTCAACGTTCACACCAAGAGCTTTGCGCGCGGCTTCCGCTACCTCATCGCGCTCGAAACGAAAAGCCTCATAGGTGTTTTTGAACGGTTCAATAAGACGGACAAGCTCCTCTACGGGTGTTCCTGTGGCGAGGTGGCGAATACGCTCAGCTACCTGTTTGGGGTCTTTAGGATAAGGTATAGAGTAAATGTGATTGCCCTCCTCATCGACGAGGAATAGACCATAGGTAGTGTCGAAGACGTAAGCCTTCACAGAGGCGGTCTCAAACTGTTTAATTAATGCTAAGGAAGGATGTGTGGCTCAACTTTCGGTAACTCTCGTCGGCCGTAGACTTCGTAATCCGCTCGTACTAGCTGCAGGGATTCTGGGCTTATCAGCAGATGGAATGCTACGCGTTTTTCGATCCGGGATAGCCGCGGTTACAACAAAGTCGTTTTCGCTGAACGCATGGCATGGTAATCCAAACCCCGTAGTAGCAGATCTCGGGTTTGGTTTGTTGAATGCCGTGGGGCTGGCTAACCCAGGTGCGCAGCATATGATCCGGGAAATAACTACCTTACTTCGTAATAGGGTTCCTGTTATCGCCAGCATCTTCGGCACAAGTCTGGAAGAGCTAGAGGTGGTGGGGAGGCTACTTCGTAGGCTTCCCTTGCTAGCTGTTGAACTAAACGTGTCCTGTCCACATGTGAAAGAGGTGGGAGGAACTTTTGTTACGAACTACGACCTATTGCGCAAAGCGGTAAGAGTGGTGGCTCGAGCCTCTGGAAAACCCGTAATCGTGAAGCTACCTGCTGAACCATCGCGTATCATAGAGATGGCTGAAGCCGCTGAAGATGGAGGTGCTGCTGGATTTACAGCAACAAACACCATTGCAGCGACTGACATCGATGTGGAACTTGTCCGACCAGTTCTATCGGTAACTTATGGGGGGATGTCAGGGCCTGCACTTCGTCCCATCGCACTGGCGTGCGTGTACACACTATACGAGGTAACGGAGAAGCCAATCATAGGATGTGGAGGTGTGGAAAGTTGGGTAGATGCTGTGAAGTTCATCTTATCAGGTGCACGCTGTGTAGGGATAGGAACAGCATTTTCGAAGGAGCAGCCTGAACAGCTTGTACCGAGAATTCTGTCAGGTATACGGTCGTATATGAGGAGGCATGGCTATGGAAGCATAGAGGAAATGATCGGCGCAGCGCATAAACGATAGTAGTGGTCCCCCGGGGGGGACTTGAACCCCCGACCTGCCGGTTTCTGCCCGAGCGGCGGCTACTCGATCGCGCCCAGAGGGCGAGACTACAGCCGGCCGCTCTGCCACGCTGAGCTACCGGGGGCTTCTGAAGAGAAGGTTATACACTAATTAAAGTTTCAGGGGTCAGAAGTGGTCGCTTTCCGCACTACACTAGGTCCTGGTGTCAGTCGTCATCCCCCACAACGCTACACACTACCACTATATCGGTGTTCCGTAAAACGTTAAAGCCAGCTAGAGGAAATAGGTCCGATAGCGCCGGTCGTCTAGCCTGGACTAGGACCCCGGCCCTCCGCGCCGGTGATCGCGGGTTCGAATCCCGCCCGGCGCACCATCTTACAGTTATGTTTGCGCTGTATGAGACACTGTATGAGTAGCCCTGTAGAAAGATTGACGCGTCTGTGGGAGGAGGTTCAGGAGTTGTTAAAGGAGACGCCTGAAGATGCTCCCTTCAGGGCTGCTTTGGAGGAGAGCGTCACCATGCTAAAGGCTGCGTTATGGTCTGCTCGATACGGAATAGCGTGGAAGTCGGGTATGTCCTTAGAGGAGTTTAGTCTGCAGATAGCAGTGAGGAAGCATCTTGAGGAGTTGGGTACTGATAAGTTCTTTCGTAAGGTGCGTGATCTAAAGATCACAACGGTAGGAGTTAAAGGTAATGATGCGTTTTTTGTCGTAGCGCTACCCCTTGAGCGAAAGAAAGGTGTGAGGGCGTATCGAGAGGCAGCTAAGTGGGTGGAGCGTATGGAGATGTGGCTTCGACGCCCAGCTCCGCGGGCGCGACCGAACAAGCCTGAAGAGGTCCTCGAAGAGACCGTGAAAAGTGGTCAGCTGGTTCCGCACATGGTGCTGGTCTTGATGGATACGTATGCAACAGAGGACCTGGTTTCAGGCATTAAGGGAGTGTTGAAACGCTTACGACCTAAGCGAGGAGTCTACCATCTATGGTGCGTTAACGCAAAGGAACTAAGTGTTAGAGATCTGCTGCTCTGGCCATAGAGTCTCGACCAGTCATGTGGTAAAAGCCAGTTTTACAGAGCTCGTTGTGTAAACGTGACACCAACGCCTCTACTTGTGATAGTCGCGGTGCAGTTTCAGGGATTTGTGCTATCAAGGATAGAAGTGCGATTGAGGTCTTATGAAGCGCCAGGAGAAGACGAAACGAAGGTATCGTGTCTGAAGAGGCAGCTTCTTCGATTAGAGTTATTGTGTTTGCAACAACACGCAGCTCCTCATTAAACTCGTTGGAAAGACCACTTGCTTGAATGGCAAAGAGAACCCGCTTTAACTCCTGAGCAACCGTATGAAAAGTCTCGTTCATATTAAAGCCTAGGAAAGTAGCTCCATGTACAGTTGTTCACACTCGCGAAGAAGACGTTCCCAGAGCTTAGTATTGGTACCGTTACTCACGAATATCTTGAAAGCCGCTATACGGGTAATCTCGTGAACGTGTTGAAGGGCTGCAAAAGCAGCATGTGTATCTCCATCTACCAGCTGATATATGTACTGACGTAGGTTTAGGGCTCTCTTCGTAAGTGAGACGTTGTTCTCATTATTGGCGAGATGTTCTAGGATTATGGATATGCTTTCAGTTAAGTCGCAAACCTTCCACAGATCCTTCGGCATCTTATCTGTCAGGAAAGAGTATCATAACTCCCTATCGATTTATTGAACCGTATCGAGAGGCACCGTGCGTCTCCTCATGTTAACATGGGAATTCCCTCCACGAATCGTTGGAGGAATCGCACGACACTGCTGGGGGCTTGCACGAGCACTTGCGCATCGACTAGATGCAGTACACGTAGTGACGCTCGAATTCCCTGATGCAGCACCTGTAGAGAATCTGAATACGAATCTGACTATCCATAGGATTCGGGTCGAGATAGGACACCCTGGCTTCTTACAGTGGACGTTGCTGTTTAACCACTTCATGGCAAAGTACTCACTCATGCTCTCAAGGAAAGAGCAGTTTGATCTCGTACATGCACATGACTGGCTTTGCTTTCTTTCAGGAATCGAGCTGAAGCACGCGTTAAACATACCTCTTATTGTTACTTTTCATAGCACAGAGTTCGGACGTGCAGGTGGTTTGCATCATCCCGATTCTTACGCAATTCACGGAATTGAGTGGTGGGGTGCTTTTGAAAGCCGCTACGTAATTACAACAAGCAATCAGATGCGAAAGGAAGTATGCTCCGTTTTTCAACTGCCTGAGCAAAAGGTTCGGATAATACCGAACGGAATCGACGTATCACGTGTGCTGCGGGGATGCGATCCACAAAAAGCGCTTCAACGCGTGGGAGTTCCTCTTTCCGCATCGGTTGTACTGTTTGTTGGTAGGTTGGTGCATCAGAAGGGGGTTGAGTACCTAGTACGCGCATTTCCTAAAATACTGCGAGAGAATCCAGATGCATGGCTGGTAATCGTAGGAGATGGTCCTCTACGATCTAGATTGGAAGATCTGAGCAAAGAACTTCAGATTAGCCATAGTGTTAGATTCACGGGCTTTATTCCTGATGAGCTTCTAGCAGGACTGCTTCACGCCGCTGCGGTATTAGTCGTGCCATCTGTGTACGAGCCATTTGGTATCGTAGCTCTAGAGGGAATGGCAGCAGGTACCCCAGTAGTAGTGAGTAAAGTAGGAGGGTTAGCGGAGATCGTTGAACACGAACAGTCGGGGCTCTGGGTATATCCAGAGGACTCAGAATCCATCGCGTGGGGAGTATGTCGGGTATTATCAGATCCGGACTTACGCACACGTTTGATTCGAGGTGGGCTAAAGCGCGTTCAGGAGTTTACGTGGGAAGCGGTTGCTGACCAGACCTATAAAGTGTACCAAGAGGCATTACAATGAGCTTTAGAAAGCCCGAGGACCCCGAGTTTCGCCTCCTTTGCGTTCTCAATAACTTGAACAGCATAACAGTTGACAGGGCGCTTACTGCAGAGGAAATTGCCCTACACTACGGAGGAGCTGTGGAAGAGGTGGAAGCACTACTGAGAAACCTCGAAAAGGCAGGTCTTGTCTGTACAACGCGTGAAAGGATGGTAAAGCGGTACTATCTATCTCCTTCAGGCGTTCTGCGAGTTCTCTCTATGTATAGTTAAACGCACTTGTTAAAAGGAGGAAGTCCTACAAACAAAGCATGGTGATACAAGAGGTTGTAAAACGAGATGGGCGAATCGTTCCCTTCGATCGAGCGCGCATTGTACGTGCTATCTACAAAGCACTTTGCGCCACAGGGAGAGACGATCAGCAGCTAGCAGAGAGGCTAGCAGATCAGGTAGTTGAGAGTCTAGAGCAGCGTTTCGTAGAGAAAAGACCACATGTTGAGGAGATACAGGACACCGTTGAGCAAGTTCTTGTGAAAAACGGGCTCTATGAAGTTGCTAAAGCGTACATATTATACAGACAGAAAAGAAGCGAAATTCGCGAGATAAAGCGATTCTTAGGAGTTGTCGATGACATGAAGCTTACTGTAAATGCCATTACTGTACTCAGAAGCCGGTACTTACTGAGAGATGAGAGGGGTAAAATTATCGAGACCCCCAAACAGATGGTTGAACGAGTAGCACGACACATTGGATTAGTTGATGTGATATACCACGAGCGAGTTTACGATAAAGAGGGTAAACAACCATCTCGACGAGCAGGAGAGGTTACTTATAAGTTAAAGCGTGCAAAAATAAATGAATATGATCTGAAAATGCTTAAGCGAGCTTACAATAGATTAGGTCAACAGGGGTACATGAAAGTCGACTTTAATCAGCTTCTTCAGATACTAGATGAGGAATGGGATCGTCTATATGAGGAAACGATAGATACGTTTACGCAGGTCATGCTCAACAGGTACTTCCTCCCGAACTCGCCTACGCTGATGAATGCAGGTGCCCCACTAGGACAACTTAGCGCGTGTTTTGTTATTCCAGTTGACGATTCTATAGATAGCATCTTTGAGGCAATAAAGGAAATGGCCCTTGTTCAAAAAAGTGGAGGAGGGACTGGTTTTTCTTTCTCTCGCTTACGACCCAGAGGAGACATCGTGGGAACTACAAAAGGGGTCGCATCGGGACCTGTTTCGTTCATGCGTATTTTCGATGTAGTAACGGAGGTGATTAAGCAAGGAGGGAAGCGGCGGGGTGCTAACATGGGGGTACTTCACATCAGCCATCCAGATATTGAGGAGTTTATTCAGGCGAAAGCAGACTTGGTATCTTTCCAGAACTTCAACATCTCGGTTGCTGTAGACGATGCTTTCATGAAGGCTGTTGAAAATGACGATGATTACGCTCTTGTAAACCCGAGGACAAAGGAGACCGTTCGGAGAGTCAAGGCACGGAGCCTTTTCGATATTATTGTGTTCAACGCTTGGAGGACTGGGGATCCAGGACTTCTATTCATCGATCACATCAATAAGCACAATCCAACGCCGCATCTGGGTAAGATAGAGGCAACTAACCCTTGTGGAGAACAACCGCTACTTCCTCACGAATCATGCAACCTGGGGTCGATAAACCTCTCCCTGATGGTAAAGAAGACCCCAGATGGACGGTATGAGGTAGATTGGCGAAAGCTGAGGGAAGTTGTCCACATCGCTACGCACTTTCTAGATAATGTAATCGATGCTAACAACTACCCAGTACCAGCGATCGAGGAAGCTACGTTACGCACTAGAAAGATAGGGTTAGGAGTGATGGGGTGGGCGGAGCTACTCTTCAAGCTACGCATACCCTATGATAGTGAGGAAGCGCTTCGCTTGGCACGGCGTATTATGGAGTTCATAAACTACCACAGTAAACTTGCATCAATTGAGTTAGCAAAGAGGCGAGGTCCCTTCCCAGCGTTCAAGGGGTCGGTTTATGAGAAGGGGCGTATGCCTTTTGAAGCGGATGACGAGGAGAAACAGTATTCTTTGGACTGGAATCGAATACGTGAAGAGGTTAGGAGGTATGGAATTAGGAATGCAACAACGACAACAATAGCGCCCACAGGCACCATTAGTATAATTGCAGGCACTTCAAGCGGTATAGAACCTGTTTTTGCACTCTCGTTTGTTAGACGGGTTCTCGGTGGTGCACGCTTGTTTGAAACTAATGCTGTTTTTGAAGAGATTGCGAAGGAGGAGGGCTTCTATAGTGAAGAGCTGATGCGTCAAATAGCGAAAACGGGAACGCTTAGAGGAGCTGAGGTTCCTGAGTGGGCACGACAGGTGTTTAAGACAGCGCTTGAAATCGATGTCGAGTGGCATGTGCGTATGCAAGCAGCGTTTCAGGAGTTCACAGACAACGCGGTTTCGAAAACGATAAACCTACCCTACGAAGCAGCTCCTGAGGATGTCAAGAGAGCGTTTCTCCTAGCGTACAAGCTGAAATGCAAGGGCATTACCGTCTACAGGTATGGGAGTAAGGGCGAGCAAGTACTCTACGTGGGAGGAGCGCCCGCTCCTGAATCAGGATACTTGGAACTAGATGTAGGTGCTGAACGTGCGTGTCCTGTGTGCGCGTGACCTAATCGAGGAATAGAAAGCAGTTTTATTGTAGCACTATACCTTTCATGTGGTCGTTTTCCTGTATATAGGCAGGGGGGCGGGTAAGACCACAAACGCGTTAGGGCTTGCTTTACGATGCGTGGGACATGGATTGAAAGTTATTGTCATTCAGTTCATGAAGGGACGGAAGGACATTGGTGAGTACAAAATACGGGAGCGTCTTGCTCCAGAGTACGAAATTTACCAGTTTGGTCGTCCAGAGTTCGTTGACTTAGAGAATCCAAGCGAAGAGGATCGGGATCTGGCACGTAAAGGCTTGCTCTTTGCGCGAGAATGCCTGAAGCGACGACCACATCTACTGGTGCTGGATGAGCTAGCTCTTGCTTGCTACGTGGGGCTTGTTAGCACCGAGGAGGTTCTCAAGCTTCTCGACGAAGTACCGGAGGGAACTGATGTAGTGATAACAGGGAGGTATGCTCCACCTGAACTTATTGACAGGGCGGACGTGGTAAACATGATTGTGGAGGTAAAGTATCCGCGTGAAACCTACAATCGTATCGGAATTAACTGGTAGCGGGCAAGCGCTGCCAGAGCGTCAAGGGCGTTAATCTAGATAGAGGCTTCCTTTGTCCCAGAAGCTCCCTTGCAGTACGGGCCTCCGTTACGATCGTCATGAAGAACACAGATAGGCCTCGCCAATTTCCCCATCGACGCGTAGCGAACTCATCGAGTTCCTTACGCGTGAGGACGGGTTTGGGTATGTGGTAGAAGTGGGGGATTATTCGCGTAAGCCAGCGGTCGATCGGAAGCATGCGATAGCGACGGTGCGCGATAAGCAGAGCTAGAGAAGCGCTGTAAGCGCCTATTCCACGAATGCTAAGCAGCTCCTCGAGAGCCTTATGGTCAGAAGCGCGGCGAAGGTGGCCGGTTTGAATCTGGTCCTGTTCTAAGGCCTCAGCTACGGCGATGAGTGTCTGCGCGCGGTAACCAACACCACACTTCTTCAAAGCAGAGGGTCCTGCTTCGAGAACTTCACCAGGTCGTGGAAGAGCGATCGTTTTGCGACCATCAGGGAGGAGTAGTCTATGCCCGAGGCTTGCGTACAGGTTAGCGATCATGGACCAGCCTCTCACGAAGCTTGTATTCTGGTTGAGAATTGCGATAATGAGAGCCTCCCAGAGGTCTGGGCGTGCGCGCATGTGCATACCGTGAAACCTATTTACTACATCCCTAAGGAGTGGGTCGTTTCGAATCTTGCGATAGAAGGAAGTGAGATCCTCCTTCGCGCCTATTCCAAAAACAAGGTCTTGCACCATGCGGCGAAGCTCGCGACCGCTAAGCTGCACGTTGGCATAGATAGAGATAGGAAGCCACTCTTCCTGCTGTGGTCCGACTTCAGCAACGGTAGCTAGTCCCTCCTCCCACGAAGCGAGTAGTAGGCGGTGTCCATCAAATTGCCACGGGAAGCTGTACGCTGCAGCGGTTAGATCGAATCGATAAGGAGGCTGAACTCGAACTACAGTCTTGGCGATGAGATGTAGTGGTTCCATGCTGCTAACGCGCTGAGCATAGGCTTATGGTAGTTAAACGTGTAGAGGGTACGCTGTTGCAGATAGTGATCGAGCACTGCGAAGCCGAGCTGGGCTCGTGGCTACTACTGGAATATCAACATGCTGCGAAACTAGCGAAGCGAATCGTGTTTGCGAATGTTCGCCGAGAGGAGGATCGGCGCATACTAAGTAGGCTCGGTACTGTAACAGCTACTAGTGTCACAGAGTGGAAGGATATAGCAGACATAGTGATTCTGGACCCGCAGGCTAAGAGACCGCTAACTCCCGAACTATGTCGAAACCGCGTTCTTATAGTAGGAGGGATTCTAGGCGATAATCCCCCACGCAGGCGAACGTACCAACTAATCACAAAGCGCATACCTGAGGCTTCTACAGCTCACTTAGGTCCTTATCAGTTCTCAATAGATGGCGCGGTCTTTATCGCAATGCAAGTATGTGAGGGGAGGTCTCTTAGCAAGATCAAAGTGTATCCGTGGGTGCGGTTCAGAGGTAAACGAGGAACCTGCGAGCATGAAGTGCTACTACCCTTCGCATACCCTTGTGTTAACCACCATCCTCTACTGACGCCAGGACTCGCTGACCTACTGGGCGTTCGTGAGTATCAAATTGAGTTACCAGAACCTGTGCCCGCATACGTAGAGGGTAAGGGGTAGCGGAGGTACGCTAACAGGCCTCCGAAGCCATCTAAGGTCTGAATCGCTTCACGATGCATTGTGATGAAAGTAACCGCGCCACGATGCTGTTCGACAGCATCTAGGATCGATAGAAGCCGGGGGAGAATTTCTGGCTTCGTGAAGAGTGTGTTGGAGACGAGAAGGTGTTTTACTGCTCCTGATAGAGCAGCTTGCTCAACGAGATCGATTCCATAAGCGATGGGCTCACCGCGACGTAGAGCAGCAAGAAACTCCTCCACAAGCTGTTGCTCCATGAGAGCCCTATGCTCTGCGAGAGCTTGTCGAACCTCTTGACGTCGAAGAGCTTCGTATACGCCAGCCTCACCACCTGAGCTGAGACCTGTTTTTATGACGGGAACGGAAGAGGGAAGGTTTTCACGCACCGCTTTGAAAACTGCATCCACGAGAATTGCAGGTCCCCCGACGACAACGGGGCCGGCGCGCTGCTTAACCAGTTCACTGATCCGATCTATTAGAAAACCGGCGCGCTTCACCAAATCTACGTATTCCGTAGCGGGAGGAAGCGAACCAGCATCAACGATGGAAGTTCGGTTTTCTTGAACTATGGCTAAGGCGTAGTCGCTGTCGTCGATTGCGAGAATGTAAATGGGTGGAACTTCCCGCCGTTCAATAGCGCGTTTAAGACGCTGAAGGTCTGTGTCGGTCCACCGATCTTTAACGATCGTTACAACGCTACCTGGTCGCACGGAAAACGCATGGTAGCCCTTCACTTCAAACCCCTCTGGATGATGCTCTACACGCCCCAGTAGGCGTAAACAGCAAGCATCTAACTCCAGATCAACCTTCTCTATGCGAATACCGAGTACCATCGGACGTCGTTCTGCTCGCGCGCCGCCAATCTTTACGCTCCGCCGTGTACGAGCAAAAACCAGATCACCGGGTCGAATGAGCAACCACAGATCACGCACGTCCTCAGGGAACTCTACCACCAGTTTAAGCGCGCCGTGCTTCAGATCCGATTCAAGTATCTTCAAACACCGACTGATAGATACCACCGATTTAACAATAGGTTTTGAGAGCGTCATAACGTTTCTAGCTTCACACGCGGCCAAGGAGAAGCTTCCTTAAGGTGCATAATCACGTACGTAGTGGCTACTTGCCGAGTGTGTGGTAAAGAGGCAGCGGTTCGGTTGCGTTATGCGAACTTGTGGTTGTGCAGAGAGCACTTTCTGGAGTTCTTTGAGCGGCGGGTTGAACGAACGCTTCGGCGCTATGGTATGGTTAGGGAGGGGGATCGGATAGGGGTGGCGGTTTCAGGTGGTAAGGATAGCATGGTGGCGCTGTATGTACTGAGTCGATTGGGTGAGCGGGTGGGGTTTGAAGTGTGCGGTCTTCACATTGACCTGGGGATTTCGGCAGAGAACTATTCGCGTGTGTGCTTGCAACGGGTAGTGGAGGCGTTTCGCGAGCTAGGGTTAGTGTATCGTGTGCTTTCTTTGAAGAAAGAGTATGGGTTTACGGTGGAGGAGGCTGCGAAGCGCGTGCGACGTCCTCAATGCGCGGTGTGCGGACTAGTTCGCCGGTACGTCTTGAACAAGATGGCGTTGGAAATGGGAGTTACAAAGCTGGCTACGGGACACCACTTGAACGACTTCGCTGTGTTTATCGTAAATAATGTCGTTCATGCGAACTACGCATATCTTGCTCGGTTGAAGCCTATGTTACTTGCTCGCGCTGGCCTAGTGGCTCGAATCCGTCCGCTTCTAGAAACGCCCGAGCACGACATTGCGGCGTACGCACGGTTTTTGGGCATCAGGTATGCGGACATACGCTGTCCTTACGGGGCAGAAGAGCCAACAAAGGTTGTGGGGCGCTTTCTAGAGATCGTAGAGAAGCGAAGCCCTGGGATTACTATGATGATGGTGCGCGGCTTTATCGCGCGCTGTCTTCCAATACTGGAAAGCAGATTTGGTGAAGAGGAGGTGCGTGCTTGCAAGGAGTGCGGCTATCCGACCACGGGCGACCTGTGTGCGTTTTGCCGATTACTACGCCGCATAGGAGCGCGTAGGTAGGTCGACTAGTCCCTCCATGCCTAAGAACTCTGAGAAGTCGAATTCAGAAGGCACATGGTTGCGGACCTGCAGGAGCGACTCTAAAGCACCGAGTCGGAAGAGTGGGTAGTTTCGACTCCCGCACTTGAAGGAGTGTGTACAGCGGGGGCATCCTGCGAGTCGTTTGCATATGCAGTGGGAGAGTACAAAGAGGCTGCGGCGAACGGCTTCTTCGAAGTGTCGGAAGAGAAGTTCAGCAGCGCCGGAGCCGCCGCGTACTGCATCGTGAATGACGATAACGCCTGTTGTGCCGAGGCTTAGCCCACCTACTTCTCCGCCTCCTGTAAGAGGCTTGTTTGTTTCTATGAGGCTGTGTTCAACAGCGTGAAACGCACCGCCCAACCCAAGTAGGTCGCGAAGAGAGACTGCCTCTAAAATGCTACGAGGTATGGCGTGTTCTGGCATGCGATGTTCTCGTGAAAGCCGTTCTATTGCTCGATCGTTGTAAGCTGCAACGGGCGGGGGTGCACGAAAGACCAGACCAAGTGTATCAAAGCAGTAAGAAGTGGGGGATTCAAACCGAGCGGCTCGACGAACGGTGCCAGTTCTGAGGTCTCTTTCAACAAATCCGTGTACCGATATTCTGATTCGCATCTCCCCGTAGGCTACGAGGGTTTTCCACGCGTACCTTGGCTCAGTTAGTGGACGGAAGTACTCGATCGTTTCTGTAGCTAGAGCGCGTGTCTCATGTCCTTTAGCCTGCGGATCCGGTTTGAGGATAGCGATGCCAGTTTCGCCGTCTCGCGATAGGTTTAGTTGCTCTACACGGTAGAAGCGACCGCGTATCAGGTATATCGCTCCTGGAAATAGCTCGTTTATGGCAATGGGTAGCTCGCGTTCGCCCAGCACTTGATCGCCACAGTAGATGGTTACACGAGAGCCTGACCCGCGGATGTTGTACCTCCTAAGAAGTCGTCTACCCTCACGCGTGGGCAGGAAGGCGGAGGGGGTGCGGCGCAGGAGGTTACGCGATAGCAAGTCTTCAACTACTGGTTTGAAGGCATCGGGTACTTCATAAGGTCGCAGTGGTTTGTCGGAGGCAGCAGCGATTAGCTGCCGTTCAGCGATAAAGCGGTTCTTGGGTGCTATGAACGCAGGGTCTACATCAGAGAAGAAATCATGAGGGTTAAGTCTGTAGTAGTAGCCCAACTGGTCTTCTGGGTTAAGAACGAGAACACAGATTGCTTCTCGATTGGGTCGGCGTCCTGCTCTTCCTGCGCGATGCAGGAAGCGTGTGTAGCTGGTCATGAGAGTAACAACGGCGTCGAGATCACCGATATCGATACCCAGCTCTAGGGTAGTGGTGCAAAAAAGCGGGTTGATAGCGGGCGGGGTGGCGGCAAACGCGCGCTCAACAGGATGGCGGAGTTCTGGCGGAAGACCTCCCCGGTGCACGTCTGCGTTAGCAAGCCCCTCTTCTCGTGCGAGGTAAGTGAGGCGTTCAGCATACTGTTGGGTGTTAGCGAACACGAGGGTTTTTCGACCAGCACGAACGAGGCGTGTGGCAACATCGAGGACGCAACGGGTTTGACCGAGCAGCTCTGGGTATAGGACCACTACGTGTAGAGCGCTGCGTCGACCTCCTCGTTCTTCGACAACGTAGACGGGTGCGTCAATGAGCTGTTGGGCGAACTCGCTGGGATTTCGGACGGTTGCAGAGACGCCGATTACTTGAAGCGGCCCTGCGATGCGTCGGAGTCTGTATAGGATGAAGCGAACGTTAGCACCGAAGGCGCCTGTGTAGG